>DATLTC010000031.1 GCA_035533755.1 Gemmatimonadaceae bacterium | reverse complement strand
CTTGTAACCGTTACGACCGAGCGAACACCCCCAACCGCGAAACAACGTCTCCGGTAATCACACCTAGTGGTTGCTCAGCGTCCACACGTACGCGGCGATGTCGCGGATCTGGTCGTCCGTCAGATCGTGGCCGCCGCGCGGGCGCATGGGAAAGCGATGCTCCTCGGGATGCTGGAGCTCCTTCTTCGTGATGCCCACGGTCACGATGTGCACGATGGACTCGTAGCTGCCGTCGATGTGGTCGAAGTCCCCGGTGGTGAGGTTGGGGCCGTTGCGTCCATTCACGCCGCCCATGCCGTGGCAGCCGTTGCAGCTCTTGGGCGCGCTGAACATCGAATCGCCGGCGGCGACCATCGCCGCGGTGACGCCCGGCGGGAGCATCCGTCCGGCCGGCATGGCCACCGCGGCGGCAGCGGGGGCGGGGGCGGCAGCCGGCGACGGCGCGGCCGCGGCGGGGGCAGACTGCGCACTGCGGCAGGCGACGACGGCGAACGCGGCGAGAGGGACGAGCGCAGCACGGGTGATGGCGACGAGGCGCATGGCGGGGTTGGCTGGGGTGGAAAGGAAATGGGCAACGCGAAACCGGCCGGCGGACGAGTCCGTCGGCTCGATGCTCAGGGCAGTTCCCGATCGGCGGCCAGCAAGGCGCCGAGCAGTACGTTGGCGCCGTTCACCACCGCTTCGGGAGTGGAGTACTCCCTGGGCGAATGGCTGATTCCGCCGACGCTGGGCACGAAGATCATGCCCATGGGGCCGAGCGTGGCCATGGCCTGCGCGTCGTGCCCGGCGCCGCTGGGCATGGCCCGCCACGACAGGCCGAGCGCATCGGCGGACTGCGCGATCGCCTCGCGCATGCGCGGATCGCTGGGCGCCGGCGCGCCCGTCATGAGATCGGCGAACGCGAACGTGGTGCCGTCGGACTCGCCGATCCGCCGCGCCTCGCCCCGAATGCGCGCGAAGAGCGAATCGATCTTGGCGGTGTCCAGGTCGCGCAGTTCCAGCGAGCAGACCACGAGGCCGGCGATCGCGTTCACCGCGCCCGGGGTGGCCTCGATACGGCCCACCGTGCCCACCTGGTGCCCGGGCACGCTCCGCACCACCCGGTTCACCATCTCGATGAACCGCGCCGCCGACAGCAGCGCGTCGCGGCGCTCGTCCATGGGCGTGGTGCCGCCGTGGTTGGCCGCGCCGGTGATGGTCACGTTCCACTCGCGGAGGCCCACGATCCCCTCCACCACGCCGATGTCGGTGTGGGACTGCTCGAGGATCGCGCCCTGTTCGATGTGCAGCTCGAGATATCCGGCGATGGCTCCCGGCTCGCGTTGGATCTCGTCGAGTCGCGCCGGATCGCCGCCGATGGACGCGATGCCGTCGGCCACGGTCTTGCCGCTGCGCGACACGTTCTGCAGCTCGCGCACCGGCAGTTGCCCGCTCACCGCGCGGCTGCCGAACAGTCCTCCCTCCTCGTTGGACCACACCACGACCTCGATCGGATGCCGCAGGGCGCGCCCCTGCTCGGCGATCACCGCGGCCGTCTCGATCGCCGCGAGGGTGCCGAGCGGACCATCGTAGTTACCGCCGTCGGGCACCGAATCCACGTGCGAGCCGAAGAGGAGCGGCCCGCGCGACGCGTCGGCTCCGGCGCGGCGACCGATGATGTTGCCGGCAAAGTCGACGGACGGCGCGAGGCCGGCCTCGCGCATCCAGTCCATGACCAGAGCGCGCGCCTCGCGGTCCGCGTCGCTGTAGGCCAGGCGCGTGACGCCGCCGGCCGCCGTGCGGCCGCAGTGCGACAGCGCGGCGAGGCGGCCGTGGAGACGCTCGGCGTTGACCGTTGGGGGTATCGGGCTCAGTTGCTGCCGCCCCCGTTCTTGAGCGGCGGCAGCGGCTTGATCCGCTTGCCCCACGTGGGAGAGGGCGGTTCCACGGAATCGCGGTGCACCGGATGCTCGGCCAGCTGCTTGAGGGCCACCTGCACGGCGGTCTCGAGCTGCATGTCGTGGCCGGCGATCATGTCCTTGGGCCAATCCTCCACCTGGACGTCGGGCGAGGTGCCCTCGTTCTCCACGTGCCACTTGTGGTCGGTGCCGAAGAACCCGCCGCGCGGCGCGATGGCCGATCCGCCGTCGATGAAGGGCGGCGTGTCGGCCGTATGCACCAGCCCGCCCCATGTGCGCATGCCGACCAGCGTGCCCACCTTGCGGGCCTTGAACATCCACGGCATGAGGTCGCCGCCCGAGCCGGCCATTTCGTTGATGATCATCACCTTGGGGCCCCAGATCCCCGCCTCGGGGCTGGTGAACGGCATGCGTGTGCCGGCCACGTTGTTGAAGTACCCGTCGAACGCGCGCTGGAGGACGTCGATGATGTAGTCCGCGGCCGATCCGCCGCTGTTGTACCGCTCGTCGATGATCGCGCCTTGCTTGTCCTGCTGCGAGAAGTAGTAGCGGTTGAAGTACGTGTAGCCCGGCTGGGCCGTGCTCGGCAGATACACGTAGGCCAGCTTGCCGTGCGACAGCGAGTCGACGATGCGCCGGTTGTCCTCCACCCAGGCGCGGCTGCGGAGCGGCTCGTCGTTGGCCACCGGGATCACCGTGATGTCGCGCGCGCCCTCGGGACCGGGCTGGGCGCTCACCGACAGCACGGTCTGCTTGTCGGCCGTGCCGTCGAGCAGCCGGTAGATGTTGTCCGTGCCCACCAGGTTCTGGCCGTTCACCGCCAGGACGTAGTCGCCCACGTGCACGTTGAGGCCCGGCTCCGCCAGCGGCGCGCGGAGGTCCGGGTTCCAACTCTCGTTGTCGTAGATCCGCGTGATGCGATAGCGCCCGTTCTCCACCTTGAAGTCGGCGCCCAACACGCCCGTCGTGGTGCGCGGAACCTCCGGCATGTCGCCGCCGCGCACGAACGAATGCCCGATCGCGATCTCGGAGCCCATCATGTCCATGAGGTAGTTGAGATCCGCGCGATGGTTCACATACGGCAGCAGCGCGCCGTACATGAGCTCCATGCGCGGCCAGTCGGCGCCCTGCATGTTGGGCACGTACAGGAAGTCGCGCTGCTGGCGCCAGTCGGCGTGGAAGATCTGCTTGAATTCCGCCTTGGGATCGAGGTACATCCGGAGCGCCACCTTGAGGCGCCCCTGATTGGCCTGCGGCGGCGTGCGATCGGCGTCCACGATGAACAGCGCCGCTGCCGGCGGCTCGGCGCCCGCGCCACGACCGCCGATGCCTCCGCCGGTGCGGTAGAGCAGCTTGTGGCCGTCCTGGCTCACGTCGTAGTCGGCCACGCCCGATACGAACGGCGCCTCGCGGCGATCGCTCAGGCGGTAGCGCATGAGTTCGGGGCCGCCGGTGGCGGCCTCCCCACCGCGTCCCCGCCCGCCGCCGGCCGCGCCGGCCCGGATGTAGTACACCGTGCCCGGGGCGCCGGCCTTGAGATCCGAGTACTGCGCCACCGGGACGTCCGGCACCGAGACGATGCGCCCCTGCAGCCCGTCGAAGTCGATCTGCACGTTCACCGGCGCGCGTGGCGCCGCGCTCGCGCGCTCGGCGTCACCACCCATCTCGCCGGCGCGACCGGCGCCGCCCATTCGGCCGGCCCGGCCGCCGTTCTCCGGCTCCGCCGGCCGCCCCGTCTCGTCGTCGCTGCGCGGCGTGAGCGGCGTGGCGTCCTTCTTGTTCAGGACCGCGAAGTAGAGCCCGAAGTTCTCGATGTGATCGTAGCTCGACATGTCGAGCCACTCCGACTTGAGCCCGAAGTCGGTGGACGCCAGGAACCACAGGTACTTGCCGCTCGCGTCCCAGGCCGGCGACACGGCGTCGGCCAGTCCATCGGTGACCTGCCGGGTCTGTCCGGTCTCCACGTTGTACACGAAGACGGCGTGGAACAGCGAGTTCAGGTGCGCCACGTAGGCCACCCACTTGGCGTCGGGGCTCCACACCGGATTCATGGTGCGCGTGGGCACCATCCACGGATCGTCGCCCACTTCCTTGGCCTGCCCGGTGGCCACGTCCAGCACCCACAGGTGCAGGTTCGTGTCGGTGTACGAGATGTACTTGCCGTCGGGGGACCACTGCGGCGTGAAGTAGTACGTGGGGTGCGGCAGGCTGATGAACCGCGGCGCCTTGAGCCCCTCCTGGTCGCGGATCACCAGCTGGAACTCGCCGGACTGGTCGCTGAAATAGGCGATCGACTTGCCGTCGGGCGACCACACAGGATTCTGCTCGGCGGCTCCGCTGGTGTTCGTGAGGTCGCGCACGTCGCCGTACTCGGCGGGAATCGTGAAGATCTCGCCGCGCGCCTGGACCACGGCGCGTTTGCCCATGGGCGAGATGGCCATGTTGACCACGCGGCCCGAGACATCCACCCAGTGCGGCATCATCCAGGGGAAGTTGCCGGTGGCCGTGATGTCCACGATGTGCTGTTTGCCCGACTTCGGATCGAGTTCATGCACGTAGCCGGCCTGCTCGAACACCACCACGCCGTCGCCCGTGTCGAGCGTCTTGACGTCGAAGTCGGAGAAGTCGGTGACCTGCTTGAGCGCCTTGCTCTCGATGTCGTACGACCAGATGTTGGCCACGCCGTCGCGGTCGGAGATGAAGTACACCGTGTGGCCGATCCACGCCGGCTCCATGTCCTTGGAACCCGTCCAGGGCGGCGACACGAGCTCGAACGTCTTGAGGTTGACGATCCAGATCGGGCGGTTCTGCCCGCCGCGGTAGTTGCGGCGCTCCTCGTCCCACGAGGTGTTCATCCGGTAGGCCACGTACTGGCCGTCGGCCGAGATGTGGCCCTGGTAGGCGCGCGGCATCGGCATCGGCGTGGCCTCGCCGCCGTCCACGGAGACGGTCCAGAACCGCAGCGCCGCGGTGGGGGCCGCGGTAGCCCGCCCCGACGAGAACACGACGCGCTGTCCGTCGGGCGTCCACCCCGTCACGTCGTCGTTGCCCGGATGCCAGGTGAGCCGCTTCGGTTGTCCGCCCGTGGCCGGCACGACGTACACGTCGGCGTTGCCGCCGTAGTTAGCGGTGAACGCGATCCACTTGCCGTCGGGTGAGAAGAACGGATCCGAGGCCTGGCCCTGGAAGGACGTGAGCATGCGCGCGGCGCCGCCGGCGCGGTTCACGACCCAGATGTTCTGGGCATAGGCGAATGCGATCTGCGTGGCGCTCACCGTGGGCGAGCGGAGCATGCGCGTCTGCGCACCGGCGGGCGCGGCGGCGATGCACGCGGCCGCGGCGAGGGAGAAGCGGAATCGGGACATGGGAGGCTGCGGTGAGGGGGTTCGCCGCGCGCGCCGCCGCCCTGTTCGGGCGGGCCCGGCCGCGCGTGGACTGGCTAAGCATTACGCCGGGGCCGCGAATCGGCTAGAGTGGTGGGGCTTCTCCCCCCGCGAGGCTCCGATGGCCATCGAACACATCTCCGACACGGCGCGCTGGGTGGCCGTGTACCGCGCCATGGAGACGGAGCGCCCCGATGCGCTCTTCCGCGATCCGTTCGCGCGCACGCTGGCCGGCACGCGCGGCGACGAGATCGTGGACAGCATGAAGCAGGGCCGCGCGATGGCGTGGGCGATGATCGTCCGCACGGCGGTGTTCGACGAGATCATTCGCGACGCGATCGCGCGCCGCGGCGTGGACACGGTGATCAACCTCGCGGCCGGGCTCGACGCGCGGCCGTGGCGGATGGAGCTGCCGGCCACGCTGCGATGGGTGGACGTGGACCTCCCGGCGATCCTCGACTACAAGACCCACGCCCTGCGCGACGCGACGCCCGTGTGCCGCTACGAAGCCGTGGCCACCGACCTCACGGACGCCGCGGCGCGGCAGGCGTTGTTCGCGCGCATCGGCGCCGCCGCGGAACGCGCGCTCGTCGTGACCGAAGGGCTGCTCATCTACCTCACCGCCGAGCAGGTGGCGGCGCTGGCCCGCGATCTGCATACGCAGCCGAGCTTCCGGTACTGGCTCATCGATCTGGCCAACCCCCGGCTGCTGACGTACATGAACCGCACCTGGGGCAAGGGCGTGCAACAGGGCAACGCGCCGTTCCGTTTTGCGCCCAGTGAAGGAACGGCGTTCTACCGGCCGCTGGGGTGGCGCGAGGAGCAGTTCCGTTCATCCATGGAAGAGGCGCGGCGGCTCCATCGCGAGATGCGGATGATGTGGCTGTGGCGGCTGATCGGACGCCTGTACTCCAAGCGCGTGCAGGAAGAGTTCCGCCGCATGTCGGGCATCGTGCTGCTGGAACGCGAGTAACCGGCCCTGGTCTTGCCGGCCACGGCGACGCCCGGCATGATTGCTCGGCCCGCGTTGCGCGGGCCATGTCGTGCCTCGTACCCGCGTCTCGCGGAGACCCCCATGAGCGCTCCTCGCCCCGTCCTGCTCCCTCGCGCCCGGATGGATGTCGCGCGCGCCACATTCGCCGTGGCCGCGCTGGCCGCGCTTGGCGCCATGCGGCCCGCGGCCCTGGCCGCACAGAAGATCACCGTCGGGCCCAACGTGCAGATCAGCGCCGCGCGCCCCGACGACCCGCACTCCGAGCCGGTGATCGCGGCCGATCCCAGCCATCCGGAGCGATTGATCGCGGCATCGCACATCGCGTGGCACGACACCACGGGCATCAAGTCGATCGCCTACGTGTCGTTCGACACTGGGAGAACGTGGTCGGTATCGCTGGAACGGCGCGACTCGACCTCGGGCGGCGACGCGGCGGTGGCCTACGGACCGGACGGCTCGGCGCTATTCGCGACGCTCGCGCGCTGGGGGCTCTACCGCTCGCGCGACGGCGGCCGCACGTGGGATCCGCCCAGCAAGGCGCCGCCGGCATACGCGTGGGACCGCGAGTATCTCGTCTCCGACTTCACCGGCGGCAAGTACAATGGCCGGGTGTACATGAACTCCACGGTGAGCGTGCCGTGGGCCACCGACTCGAGCGGGCCCGGATTCGGCGGCGCCGAGAAGGACATGGCCGTGGCGCTGTTCACCTCGCGCGACGGCGGCACGACATGGGACAATCCCGTGCTCCGGCTGGTGCCGCCCCCCGAGGGGATCCTCGGCATGTCCAACAGCGTGATCCTCTCCGACGGCACGGTGATGACGCTGTACGGGCACCGGAAGGCGCTGCTGCCAGGCGAGGGGCGCGGAGGCGGCGGGCGCGGCGGACTCGCCGCGCGCACGCCGCTGCCGGCGGCCAACTACTGGCTGGACGTGATCACCTCCACCGACGGCGGCGAGAGCTGGAAGCCGGCCGTGCACATCGGCGACTACTGGATGAACCGGCCGCGGTCGGAGTCGGCGGTGATCCCCGACCTCGCGGTGGACCCGGGCTCGCCGCTGTTCAAGGACCGCCTCTACGTGGTGTGGTCCGATTTCCGCACCGGCCGGCTGCAGGTGATGCTCTCGTATTCGAGCGACATGGGAAAGACCTGGTCGCCCGAGCAGGTCATCAGCGACGATCGCGCGGCCGAAGATCCGCTGGTCAACGGCCCCGACGACGTGACGCCGACCGTGGCCGTGAACAAGGATGGCGTGGTGGCCGTGCAGTGGTACGATCGCCGCGACTTTGCCAACGACATCGGCTGGAACATCCGCATGCGGGTGTCGATGGACGGCGGCGAGACCTGGTCGCCGAGCGAGAAGATCACCGACAAGCCGACGACGTTCGCCGCCGATCAGCTGGACTGGGTGGCGGCGGGGCGTGCCGGCCTGGGCGCCGGAGCCGGGCGTGGGGGACGCGGGGACGAGCCGGCGGCGGCGCGCAGCGGCGGGCAGGTGGTGTCGCTGTCGGCCGGCCTCGGGTACGCCGGATTCACCTTCGCGCCGGGGCACAACGGCGCGTTCGTGGCCGACGCGGCGGGCGACTTCCATCCGGCGTGGATCGACTATCGCACCGGGATGGCGCAGCTCTGGACGGCCCGCGTGCACGTGGACGGCACCGTGGCGCGCAACGGCGGCGGCGATCTGGCGGCGTTGTCCGATCTATCAGGGCGCGTCACGCTGCAGTTGCTGCGTACCGACATCGACCGCAAGACCGGCCGAGTGACCTTCCACGTGCGGCTCAAGAATGCCACGCGTACCGACACGATCCGCGGGCCGCTCAAGGCGCGCGTCCTGCAGCTCACGTCGGAGAATGCGCGCACCGTGGACGTGGCCAACTCCGACAACGGCCTCCGCGGCGTGGGGGCGGTGTGGGACCTGACGTCGCTGCTCCCGACCGGCGGGCTGCTGCCGGATTCGCTGTCGGCGCCCAGGGACCTCGTGTTCCAACTCACCGGGATGGCGCCGTTCCGCACCGGCACGGATCTCCACCTCATGTTCGTGAACATGGAGGCGAAGGTCCTGGGGCCGGCGGTGGTCGAGCACGCGGCTGGACGGGGGCGCGGACGCGGAGCGCGCGAATAGCGGGCCACCGCGCTCCGCGTTACCGGATCGGTTCTCCCTTGTGCACCTGCGGCACGCCGTTCTTCATCCAGTCCGGCTCGGGCGCGCCCTTGAGGTAGTGGTCGAAGAACTGCTTCATGCGAATCTGGAAGTCGATCTGGTTCGGCTTCTTGGCCAGGTGGTGCGGCTCGCCGGGGTATGACAGGAAGATCACCTTCTTCCCGTTGCGCCGGGCGGCGTTGTAGAACTCGAGTCCCTGATCCCAGTCCACGGCGTTGTCGGCCGTGCCCTGCAGGATCATGAACGGCGTGGTGATCTTGCGCACGTTGAACAGCGGCGACTGCTCCTCGTACAGCGCCGTGTGATTCCACGGCGTCACGTTCTCGCCCATGCGCACCTGCCCCACCTCGGTGATCCCCTGCTGCACGGTGCCGGTGCCGGGATACAACTCGTCGTAGAAGCTGATGAGGTCGGTGGGGGGCGCGCCGGTCACCACGGCTGCGAAGATGTTGGTCTGCGTGAGGATGTACGACGACTGATAGCCGCCCCAGCTGTGGCCCTGCAGCCCGATATGCTTGGGATCGGCGTAGCCCATGGCGATGACCTGCCTCACCGCGCTCGTCACGCAGTCCACGGCCGACGTGCCCGGGGTGCCGATCTGGTAGACCACGTCGGGCTCGAGCATCAGGTACCCGTTGCTCGCGTACGTGGATACCTGCGGCCGGTCGTCGAACGACGGCATCGAGAACTGATGATGCGTGTTCGACAGGATCTCGTAGAAGTACACGAGCATCGGATACTTCTTGCCCGGCTGGTATCCGGCCGGCAAGGTGAGCGTGGCCTGGAGCTTCTGCCCGCGGCCGTTGGTGTAGTTGATGAGCACCTTGCTTCCCCACGCGTACTCCCCGATGAACGGATCAGCGTCGGTCTCCCGGGTCGGCGACTGGAACGACGTGTTCGCCGCCCAGTAGTCGGGAAACTGGCGGAACGTCTGCTCGGTGAAGATCACGCGGTCGGCGTCCGTGGCCTTCTCGGCCTGGCCGATCATCTTGTCCTCATAGATGAGGGGCTTGGGCGCCTGGCCCGGATCGAGCGTCCAGTAGCCGCTCTTCTTGGTCCATTCGCCGTACGCCGAGAGGAGCACCGGCTTGGTGAGATCGATGCCATGATCCTCGACGTCGGGCGCGGGCGCGCCGAATCCGCCCCGTCCTCCGCGGCCCCCGCGGCCGCCGGCGCCCAGGTCGAGCCGCACGACGCGGAACTGGATCTGCTGCGCCTTGCCCACGCCGCGCGTGAGATTCACGGGCTTCCCGCCCGAGAGCGACAGCTGCCACACGTCGTATTTATCGTAGACGAGCACCGACTTCCCGTCCCGGGACCACCCGGCCAGCCCCCAGATGGGCAGTTCGTACGGGTGATCGTCGTCGGTGTTGACGAAGTTCATCCCCCCGTCCACCGGCGCGCTCCTCCCCGTCCCGGCGTCGTACGCGTAGATGTGCTTGTTCTGGAGATACAGGAACCACTTGCTGTCGGGCGACGTGCCCATCGTGCGCCACAGTTTCCTGGCGATCAGCGACGGCGCGCCCGTGCCGGTGTTCACGCGGTAATAATCGGCGTGCCCCCCGCCCCAGGCCACCTCGCCGCGGTACGTGGTGTCGTTGCGCCCCACGCCCCACGCCCCATCGTCCACCAACTGCACGGTGGGCATCGCGCTGTCGGCGAGCTGCACGAACCGGTCCGGCCCCACGAGGACGGCCGACGCGAACGTCTGCCGCAGTTCCTGCTGCAGCCGCACCATCTGCACCGACTGCACCTCGGCATCGTTCCAGTGCCACACGTCCACGTTGGCCTGCGGGTCCTCGCTCTTGGGCGGTTCCTTCTCCTGCTCCTTGATGCCCACGAACACGCGCGACCCGTCGGCGCTCCAATGCGGCGCGGCGAATTCGCTGAGCACGAATCCGTTGGGGAAGTCGGACGCCGTGGCGGGATCGTAGATCGTCGCCTTCGCGCCCGGCTCGCCGACGCCGGTCCAGGCGAGGAGCACATTGGCGCGCTGCTTCTCCCCCTTCGCCTTGTTGCCGCGGAGCACGGCCAGATTCTCGCCGTGCGCGCTCCATCCGATCTGATCGTACGTGGCGGCCGTCGCGTCGAGCGCGCGCGTGGCGCCGCTGGCCAGATCCACGAGGTAGATGCCATTGCCCATCTTCTCCACCGCGTCCACGGTGTACGCGAGCAGGGTGCCGGCGTCGTTGAAGGCGTACTGGCTCACGTTGCCAATGTTGCGCGTGGCGTCGGGCCCCAGGACGCGCAGCAGCAGATCCGAGCCCGTGTGCGTGGTGTCGGTGCGCGAGTCGCGGTTGATGTGGACGGCGAGGAACCGCGAGCCCTTGGCGAACTTGAAGTCCTCGGCGTTGGGCGCCGACCACTTGGCACCGGTGGACAGATCGAGCAGTTCGAAACCGCGGGCCGGCGCGGCCGCCGCACCGCGTCCGCCGCGTCCGTTCGGCGGCGTCTCGCCCCGTCCGGCGCCGCCGCCCCGCCCGGTGCGTGCCGGCGGGCTCACGTAGTAGCCCACCCAGCGCGAGTCATCGGAGAACGACGGCGCGGCGCCCCGCACGATCGTGTAGAGCTTGGCGTCGTTCAGGTTCTTGACGAACAGCGTGTCGTCGCCGTCGTTGGGATGGTACACGTACGTCATCCACACCCCGTCGGGCGAGAGGCCGGCGGCGGTGATGCGCTTCCATCGGCCGTAGTCGCCGACGTTGAGGGTCTTGAGCGCGGACGCGGTGTCTCGAGCGGCCGGCGTCTGGGCGCGCGCACGCGGCGCGACGGCGAACGCCAGCGAGAGCACGAGCGCCGCGACGGGCGCCTGGAGACGGGGTTGACGACGCATGGGAGGGTCCGGGGAGGAGCGGTGTGATGGCCGACGGTCGAGCCATCATCATGCAGGGCGGTACAGCGCCCGACAAGACGCGCCGGTGCGCGCTGCGGCGGCCTGGTCTATACTCAAGGCGCATGCATGAGGAGCTGACAACCCCTACCCCGAGCGCCGCGCCGCGCCGGACCTCCACGGCCTCGCTGTGGACGCGCGGCCTGCTGCTGGCGCTCCTCTGCGTGGCCCTGGCGTTCGCGGCGGCCTCCGACACCGTGCACGCCGAGCTCGTGCGCCTGCTGGCCCATGTACAGACCATCATCCTCAACCATCCGGTGGGCGGCGCCACGCTGTTCTTCGTGCTCGCCGCCCTGTCGGCCATGCTGGCCTTCTTCTCCAGCGCGGTGATCGTGCCGGTGGGCGTGTACGCATGGGGCAAATTCGGCTGCCTGCTGCTCCTGTGGGGCGGTTGGCTCGTGGGCGGACTGTGCGCGTACGCCATCGGGCGGGTGCTCGGCCGTCCCGTGGTCGCGGCGCTCACGTCGGCCGGGACGTTGGAACGCTACCAGCAGCGCATCTCGCGCAACGCGCCATTCGGGCTCGTGCTGCTGTTCCAACTCGCCATGCCGTCGGAGGTGCCGGGCTACCTGCTGGGGCTGGCGCGCTACAGCGCCGCCAAGTACGCGGCGGCGCTGGCCATCGCCGAACTGCCGTTCGCCGTGGGGACCATCTATCTCGGCGCCAGCTTCTTGAACCGGCAGATTCCGCTGATGCTCGGCCTGGGCGCGCTCGGCATCGGGTTCAGCGCGTGGGCCATGACCCGCCTGCATCGCCGGCTGCAGGACTGAGCCGCCGCGCGAGACCCGGGGGTCCGGGGAGCGTCAGCCGCGGCGGGTCAGGAAGTGCACGCTCCCCTTTCCGGAACGCTTGACCGCGTACATCAGATTGTCGGCCGACTTGATGATGTCGGCCACCGAGTCGGGCGGGGTGGCGAACGTCACCACGCCCACGCTGAACGTCACCGGCCAGCTCCATTGCCGCATCTGGGCGCTGAGCGCGTCGTGGACCTTGGTCATCACGGCACGCGCCGCTTCATCGGACGTCTCCGGCAGCAGGAGCACGAATTCGTCGCCGCCCATCCGCCCCACGAGATCGGTGCGGCGCAGCGCGTCCCGGAGATGCTGGCCCACCGCCTGCAGCACCTGATCGCCGGCGGCGTGCCCGAACCGGTCGTTCATCTCCTTGAAGTTGTCCACGTCGAGGTAGGCCACCGTGAACGTGCGCGCGTAGCGACGCGACCGCGCCAGCTCGGCGTCCGCCAACTCGAGGAAGTGCCGCGCGTTGAGGACCCCCGTCAGGTGGTCGATCCGCGCGAACCGTTGCTCTCGCTCGTGCGCGGCCCGCAGCGCCCCCAGCAGCGACGCCACGGTGACGAAGAATCCGAGGCGGATGAGCATGTTCCAGACGGGGATCACCGCATTGGTGTACCGCGCCCCGCTGGCCACATCGGCCCCCAGCCACACGATGGCGCTCAACCCCGAGATGGACAGCGCCAGATGCCGGGTGGAATACCAGCCCACCAGGAACACCGGAATCAGGTAGAACAGCGAGAAGCTGATCTCGTATCCGGTGAAGTAGTCGACCACGCCGAGCCCGGCCACGAGGACGGTGCCGCTCACCGCCCAGAACGCCGGACTGCGCTGCTCCAACTCGACGGGGAATCGCATGGGTCAGTTGGCCAACGTCACGGCCAGCCAGTCCCACGGCAGCACCGAACGCAGGCCCCGCGGCGGCGACAACCGCTCCGTCTTCCACGCATAGTTCACGCGCAGCAACTCCACCAGCCGGAATCCGGAGCGCGAGAGCGTGGCCGTCAGCTCGTCGCCCGTGAAATGTTTGGTCGGCACGCCCTCGATGCTCACCACCCCCGCTTCGGGCGCGCGCATCGCCGGCGTGAAGTCGTACGACGACCGCTGCCGCGGCGCCGTCTCGCGCCGCATGTATTCGCAGTACGCCGCCGACTCCAGCGACGGCACCACGAAAAGCATCGTGGCGTGCTGCCTGGCCACGCGGCCGATGGACCGCAGGAGCCGCTCCCGCACGGCGCGCCGGGGATGGATCACGACATTGGCGGCGATCACGCAGCCGAACCGGTGCTCCAGACGGGCGAGCGCTCGCGGCGTGTTGCCCTCGATCGTCACGTTGGCCAGCGCGGCGGTGCGTTCCCGGGCCCGGGCCACGCACCGCGCCGACCAGTCGATGGCGTGCACGCGCTTGAAGGTGCGGGCGAGGAACGGGAGATACCCGCCCACGCCGCATCCGAAGTCCAGCACCTCGGCGTGGCGCGCCGCGGCACGGCGCAGCGCCCCCCGGATGCCCCCCGTGCGATCCTCGCTCAGGCTGTCGAAGATCTCGGCCTCCCAACGATCCGCCTGACGGTCCCAGTAGTCGCGGTTCATCGCGCGCGCACGACCTTGCCGCGCTGGATCACCACGCGCACGGCGCGGGTGTTGCGGATGTCGGCCGTGGGATCGGCGCCGAGCAACACCAGGTCGGCCGCCTTGCCGGCCACGAGCGTGCCCAGCGTGCGGTCCACGCCGATCGCCCAGGCGCCGTTCTCCGTGGCCGCCGTGATCGCCTGCAGCGGCGTCAGCCCCGCCCGGGTCACGAGCAGTTCCAGCTCGCGGTGCAGCGTCGGCAGCGAATCGCGCTTGGCGTCGAACATCCCATCGGTGCCGGCCACGATCCGCACGCCCAGCTCGGCGGCGCGGCGCGTGACCGCGTACATCCACGGCGAGCGCACGCGGCTCACCGAATCGCGCGGCAATTCCTCGGCGAACACCCACAGCGTGGGATTGAGCGCCACGCCGCGGTCGCGCATGGACCGGAGCAGCTGTTCGATGACCGGCGCGTCGGCCGGCACGTGCAGGAAGTCGCCCTTGGCGCGGTCGGGAAAGTCCGCGGACCGTGGACTACCCTGCCACACCAGATACGGCGTGTGGGCGAGCATATCCGCGCCCGCCGCCACCAGATCGCCGGGCCGCGCGGGAAAGGTCGTGGCGTGCGCGATCACGCGCAGGCCCTGGCGGTGCGCTTCGGCGGTGGCCCGCGTGACGGCCACGGAATCGAGCGCCGCGTAGAGCTTGATCCCCACCGCGCCCGTGCCGCGCGCCAGCGCCACGGCGCGCGCGAAATCGGTGCTGTCGGTCACCGCCTGCATCCACGGCGCCGTGCCGGCCGCGAAGCCGCGCGACGCGTCGAGGGTGCGGGGATCGGTGAAGAACGCCGGCCCGCCGAACAGCGCCACGTAATAGATGCGCGGCCCCTCGATCTGGCCGGCCAACTCGGCGCGCTGCAGATCGCCGGTGGCGCGCGCGTCGCCGGCCAGATCGAACACCGTAGTCACGCCACCCATCAGCGCGTGCCGCAGATCGTCGGCGCGCTCGCTCCACGGCGCCGTGCCCAGGTGCACGTGCGCGTCGATGAGTCCGGGAATCGCGAACAGGCCGCGGCCGTCGATCACCGAATCGGGCGGCGCGCCGCCCACGTCGCCCGTCGCCGCCACCTGCGCGATGCGTCCGCCGCGCAGCACGAGGTCCATGTGCGGACGCGGTGCGGCGCCCGTGCCGTCGATGAGCGTGACGTCGCGCACGAGGATCGGAACGTCGGCGGCAGCCCCGCCCCCCTGGCCGGCGGCCGGCGCGGGGAGCGCGGCAAGCGCGGCCAGGAGCGCGATCAGAGCGCGTGCGGCAGCAGTCTTTCCCATGGGCCAACCTGCGACGGACGCCGCCGCGGCGCAACTACGCCGCGCCGCGCGCCGCCACCAGCCGCCGGATGGCCGCGATCCCGAACACCGGACCCAGGGCCAGCATCGCGAACGCCCAGCGCCAGCCGACCAACGCCTCGGCCGGCGGCACGAGCTGGATCGACACCATCGTCAGCAGGAAGCCCAGCGACGTCTGCAGCGTGAGCGCGGTGCCCACGGCGTGCGCCGGCACGCTCTCGGTGACGAGGGCGCTGAACTGCGCCGAGTCGGCGACGACGAAGAATCCCCACACGATGGCCACCGCCGCCACCACCCAGAACAGGCGTCCGAAGGTGAGGCCGATGAGCACCGCGCACGCGCCGCTCGCCGCCATCGCCACCGTCACCAGCCACTCGCGGCCGCGCCGGTCGGCCACCAGCCCGCCCCACACGCATCCCACGCCGCCCGCCGCGATCGCCAGGAAGGACACCAGCGAAGCGATCTCGGTGGTGCGCGCCCCCGTGGCCATGCCGCTCGCCGCCGCGCTCGCGGCGATGAACACCGGCGCCCAGGTCCACATCGAGTACAGCTCGAACATGTGCCCCAGGTATCCGCCGGTGGCCAGGCGCCATTCGCGTTCTTTAAAGACGGTGCCGACGAGCGACCACGAGAACGGCCGCGACGGAAAGGCGTACGGCCCATCGTGGTAGCCCACCGTGACGATCGCCGCGCTCAGCACGGCGAACCCGGTCACCGTGTACAGCACGGCGGCGATCCCGGCGCCGGGAAAGGCGTGCACCAGGTACGGACTGGCCTTGCCCACCGTGAGCGCGCCCACCACCGTCCCGATCCCCAGCCCGCGCTGCGACCGGAACCAGGTGGAGATCATCTTCATCGCCGGCGGATACACGCCGGCCAGCGCGAAGCCGGTCACCAGGCGGAGCACCAGCGCCCGCTCGTACGTGGGCGCGTGCACCAGCGCCGCGTTCGCCGCCGCGCCCGCCAGCGCCGACGCCGCGAACAGTCGCTTGGATGGAATCACGTCGGCCAGGTTCAACACCGCCGTCGTCGCCGTGCCGAGCACGAACCCGAGCTGCACGATCGTCACCAGCCAGCCCGACTGCGACGGCGAGAGCTGCCAGCGGACGGCGAACTGCGGTCCCACCGCCGCCGCGGCGAGCCAGAGCGACATCCCGAACAGCTCGGCCAGCGACAGCAGGATCAGTTGGCGCCAGCGGCGGGGGTCGGCATCGACGGTGGTCATGGCGCGCCGAAGCTAACACGCGCGCGCCGGTCCGGCATCATCGCGCGGCGGCCCGCGCCCACGCGCTCACTTCGCCGGCGGCGGCGCCGGCAGATCCGACAGGTGCTCCTGGATGATCACCCACCGCGCGCCCTGGCGCACGAACACCGCCGTCCACGCGCCGCCGATGTCGTGCGGTTGGCCGGTGGGCGTATGGTGCGGCACGTGATACGTGGCCGTCATCACCGCCGCGTCGGGCGAGAGCACGTCGATGATCATCTGCTTCCAGATCCAGGTGGGCTTCTGCATGTAGCGGCCCACGTTGTCCCAGAAATAATGGATGCCGGCGGCCAGCGAATCGCGCGTCGTGACGATCTTCCCGCCCGCCGCCGAGATGATGCGCCCCGAGTCGGGATAGAGACTCAGCATGTTGCGGGCGATGTGGGGGCGCGACAGATCGTATGCCCTGGTCACCTCGTCGCGGATGTCCTTGCGGATCGCCTCGGCCTGTGCGTGCGTGAGCCCCCAGGGCTCGGACGGCGGGCTGCTGCAAGCGGAGAGCGCGGCGAGCACGGCCAGCGCCCCCGCGATCACGACCCCTCGGCGCGATGTGAGCATGGTCAAGAGAGTACCCCAAAATCTGGCAGATCGCATCCCGACCGTCCGCTGCCGACTGACCACCGCCGGCATGCCGCGCACCGTGCGCAGGGCGCGTGGACTTCCGTCTCTGTCTGCGCCACCTGATCCCGCCCTGTCACCGTGCAGAGACAGATATGCTCGCTTAACGGCGCCGTTGGTTCGTTAAGCCCTGGCGTGAAGCTTGCAGCTTTTGCAGTGCGGCGTATTGTATACAGGCCCGCCGCTCACCCCAGTCGGCACAGGAGACGCTGTGCGCAACTCCACCATTCTCTCCATCGCGCTGCCGCTTGCCGCGGCACTCGGCGCGTGCGGACGTGCCGATCGGACCACCAGCAGCACCGTGGATCTGCAGCGCGATCTCAAGTTGGCCTCCACGACCACGATGGAAGTCCCTTCGACGCCGGTCAATCCCGCCAACTTCAACGATCTCGAGACGCGTCCGCTGAGCGCGCCGCGGCCATCCAGGCGTCTGCGCAAGGAGCCGGGGCCGAGGGCGGTGGCGTCCAAGGCGCCCACGCTTCCGGCAGCGCCCGCGCCCGAGGTGAGCGAGATGCAGCACGCGCCGCAGGCCCCGACGGTCGCGGTCTCGCCCGTGCCGCTGTCCGCGCGCGACCCGGTGGCCACCCTGTCGCGCCCGGCCGCTTCGCCCGGCGCCGCGGGCGCCATGGGAAGCGGCGACTTCGGCCGCGCCGGATCCGGCGGCGGCATGGGACCGTTCACCGGCGTCGTCATTCGCGGCGGCGGCGTGGGCGACGATCACTGCGAGCCGCACGGCCGCGGCGGCGTCTACCTGCCCATGCCCGGCGGCTTCGGCGGTTCGCGCTTCCCCACCATCCGCCCGACGGTCCCCAACATCCACTGAAGCGCGGGTCGTCCCACTTACAAATTCCGTGCATGCCCGCGCCGGCCACGCCCGCCGCGCATCAAGTCGCGGCCCCGTCGCTGCTTACCACACGACATCGCCGCGGCAGCGTACCGCGCCATCTGTTCTGCTTCTGCAAACTGGTTTGACTAACGATCCCGGTTTGCTCATCCTGCATCGTGTCCAGCACGGAGGTGCAGAATGATCGGGCGATTCTTCAGGAGCGCGGGGCCGCAGGTTCTCATCGCCCTCGTCGCGTCGGCGGCCATTGCCGCGCCGAGCAGCGCACAGTCGTCGGCCGGCCGCGCCGACACCACGACCCGAGCCAAGGTCGACACCGTGTGGGTGGATGGCGACACGGCGCGGCAGACGCCCGGCATGCAGGAATTCGAGGCGCGGCGAAAGCTGGGCACCGGCTACTACCTCACGGCCAGTCAGATCGCGGCCCAGCGCGATCGCTCGTTCGCCGACATCATCGTCACCCGGTTCCCGGGGCTTCGCGTGATCGGGAGCGGGCGGCTCGGCGTCCAGTATCTGGCGAGCACGCGCGGCGAGGGCGTGGGCGCGCTCGCGTCCACCAACGGCATGGTCCCCTGTTACATCCATGTCTACGTGGACGGCACGTACCTCAACGACAGCGAGATCAGCTGGATCAACGCGCGCGACGTGGCCGGCGTGGAGTTCTACGACGGCACGCGCACGCCGGCCGCCTACCGCCGGTCGGGCAACGGCTGCGGCGCGCTGCTGGTCTGGACCAATTCGTCGGCCGCGAACTGACACCCGGCGCGTCCACGCCGCATAGGTCACCAGGGTCCCGAGGCTGAGGGGTGTTCGGATGTGGGACGTCCAATCCCACATCCGCACACGCGGCCCCAACCTTCCGCCCGCCTCGGTGGTCTAACTCCTGAACAACGTGGCACTTGGCCCGGCCAGCGTCTGGCACGGGCCTTGCTTTGAAGGGGGGCACGCTCTGCACCCCCTGGCCGAGGATTCGCGTGGACGTCGCCCGCCCCAAGAAGAAGAACACCAAGCGCTATGTCGGCATCGGCATCGGCGCGGTAGCCGTCGTCGTCATCACCGTGATGCTCGCGCGGCTCAAGCCCGCGGCGCCCACGGTGGACGGCGGCACGCTCTGGACCGATACCGTGCGTCGCGGCGACATGGTGCTCGAGGTGCGCGGCCCGGGCAATCTCGTGCCCGAGCACATCCGCCAGGTCACGGCCGGAGCCACGGGACGCATCGACCGGCTGGTGGTGCAGGCCGGCGAGCGCGTGACGCCGCAGACCGTGCTCATCGAGATGTCCAATCCCGACGTGGAGATCGCGGCGCTCCAGGCCCACCAGGCCTATGCCGAGGCGCGGTCCACGCTCATCCAGTTGCGGAGCACGCTGTCGAGCAATCAACTCAGCCAGCAGGCGAGCATCGCCACGCTCCAAACGCAGTACCTGCAGGCGCTGGATCAGGCCAGGGCCACCGATACGCTCGCCGCGCGCCACCTCGCGGCGTCGATGGACGTGGACCACAATCGCCAGGTCGTGCGCGAGCTCGCCGAACGCATGAAGTACGCGGAGCAGACGCTGGCGCTGATGCGGCAGCAGGCCGACTCGCAGATCGTGGCGCAGGTGGCGCAGGTGAACCTGCTCAACACCATGGCCCAGGCGCAGGACCGGAAGTCGAGGAGCCTCATGGTGGTGGCCGGCGATTCGGGCGTGGTGCAGGAGGATCAGGTGCCCGAACTCGGGCAATGGGTAACCGAGGGGCAGCTGGTGGCCAAGGTGGTGCAGCCCGGCAAGCTCAAGGCCGTCTTGCGCATTCCCGAAACACAGGCCAAGGATGTGGTGATCGGACAGAAGGCGCAGGTGGACACCCACAACGGGATCATCGCCGGCCACGTGGCGCGCAAGGACCCGTCGGCGCAGAACGGCACCGTGACCGTGGACGTCTCCCTGGACGGGAAGCTCCCGTCGGGCGCGGTGCCCGACCTCAGCGTGGACGGCACGATCACCATCGAGAAGCTGACCAACGTGCTGTACACCGGGCGGCCGGGCTACGGCGCGGGCTCGGGCACCGTGGGGCTGTTCAAGGTGATCCAGGGCGGATCGTACGCCGAACGGGTGCAGGTGGAACTGGGCCGCAGCTCGGTGAATACCGTGGAGATCCAGCGCGGGCTCGCCGTGGGCGACACGGTGATCCTGTCGGACATGTCACAGTGGGACGCGGTGGACCGGGTGAAGTGCAGCCCCAGATGCCGGGTGGGACAGTAGCGCGGACCGCCGCGCCACGAGTCATTCAATCGGAGCGCTTCATGGGAACGAACGGGCAGGGGCTCATCCAGTTGCAGGGCATCCGGAAGGTGTTCTACACCGACGAGGTCGAGACGCACGCGCTCTCCGACGTGCATCTCGAGATCAAGCAGGGTGAGTACATCGCCATCTCCGGCCCGTCGGGGTGCGGCAAGACCACGCTGCTCTCCATTCTCGGGCTGCTCGACACGCCGTCCGACGGCGAGTACCTGCTCGACGGCCGCCCCGTGGCCGGCCTCGACGCCGGCGACCGGGCGCGCGTGCGCAACCGGCAGATCGGGTTCATCTTCCAGGCGTTCAACCTGATCGGCGATCTCACGGTCTACGAGAACGTCGAGCTGCCGCTCACGTATCGTGGCATGAGCGCCAACGAACGCAAGGAGCGCGTGCACGCGGCGCTCGACCGCGTGGGGATGTCGCACCGCGTGAAGCACTTCCCGGCGCAGCTCTCCGGCGGCCAGCAGCAGCGGGTGGCGGTGGCCCGCGCCGTGGCCGGCGACCCGGCCATCCTCCTGGCCGACGAGCCCACCGGCAACCTCGACTCGGCCAACGGCGAGCAGGTGATGGATCTGCTGCGCGAGCTGCACCGCAACGGCGCCACGATCTGCATGGTGACGCACGATCCGCGCTACGCGGCGCACGCCGATCGCAGCGTGAACCTGTTCGACGGGCGCGTGGTGGACGAGCAGCCGATCGTGGCGCACGCGTAGGCCGGCACCCGGCGCGGACGCGACTGGAGACCCCGATGGACACGCTGTGGCAGGACGTCCGCTTCGCGGCGCGCTCGCTGGGCAAGCACCGCCTGTTCACCCTGGTGGCGGTGCTCACGCTCGCGCTCGGCATCGGCGCCAACACCGCGATCTTCAGCGTCGTCGACGCCGTGCTCATCCGGCAGCTGCCATACGCCGACGCCGGCCGCCTCTACACCATCTGGACGGCGCCAACGGCCACGCCGTCCGACCAGCACCCCGCGTCGCTGCCCGACGTCCGTGATTGGCAGGCCGCCAACACCGGCTTCTCCGGCATCGCCGCCTACGGGTTCAACCGCGTCCAGCTCTCCGGGCCCGAGGGCAGCGAACCCATCCGCGCCGTGCTCGGGACGGCGACCCTGTTCGACGTCCTCCGCGCCACCCCCGTGCTCGGCCGCGTCCCCCGCCCCTCCGACGACCGGCTGCCCGTCGTGGCCATAAGTTATCGCATATGGATGCGCCACTTCGGCGGCGACCGGTCGGTGATCGGCCGGACCGTGGACCTGGGCGGCGACCCGTTCACGGTCATCGGGGTCATGCCCCCCGGCTTCCACTTCCCGACGCCCGACATCGACGCCTGGACCTCGCTCTACGGCATCTACAAAACGTCGGGCCGGGGAGGGGTCGGCGACTGGATCGACAATCGGGGCCTGTTCGGATATCTCGTCGTGGGACGCCTCGCGCCGGGCTCCACGCCCGCCGGCGCGAGCGCGGCGCTGAACCGCGTGCAGGCGCAGCTCGCCCGGACGTACCCGGCTTCCGACAAGGGAGTGGTGATCCACCTCGAGTCGCTCCGCGATCAGACGGTGGGGGGCGTGGCGCGCCTCCTCTGGGTGATGCTCGGCGCGGCGGGATTCGTGCTCCTGCTCGCGTGCGCGAACGTGGCGCACCTGGCGCTGGCGCGCGCCACCGAGCGCGCGCGCGAGATGGCCGTGCGCCGGGCCCTCGGCGCGCCGCGCCGGCGCCTGGTGCGGCAGTTGATCACCGAGAGTCTCGTGCTGGCCGCGGCCGGCGGCTTGGCCGGCGTGCTGCTCGCGACGTGGGCCGTGGCCGTGCTCGTGAAGCTGAGCCCGCCGGACATTCCGCGCATCGAGAACGTGGGGGTCAACGGCCAGGTGATGGCCTACGCGGCGGCGGTGAGCGTGCTCACGGGGGCGCTGTTCGGCCTCGCGCCGGCGCTGGCGTCGTGGCGGCAGGATCCGCAGATCGCGATGCGCGATCAGGGGCGCGGGTTGACGGGCGGCCGCCACTCGGGCCGGCTCCGCTCGTGGCTGGTGGCGGCCGAGACCGCGCTGGCTCTCATGCTGCTCGTTGGCGCGGGGCTGATGGTGCGGGGCTTCGAGAAGTTGACGCACGCCGATCCGGGGTTCGATCCCCACGGCGTGCTCGCGTTCGGCGCGCTGTTCGATCTCGACCGGTACGCCGACGTCTCCAAGCAGGCCGCGACGATGGACGAGCTGCTGGCCCGCTTTCGCGCCATCCCGGGCGTGACGAGCGCAGGCGCGGGCACCAGCCTGCCGCCGTCGCACGTGCAGGAATCGCAGGTGTACACCGTGGTGGGACGGCAAGCGCCCGACCCGGGGCACGTGCCCAACGCGTGGTTCGTGCCGGCGACGCCGGGCTACCTCGCGACCCTGGGGATCCCCGTGACCTCCGGGCGGGACTTCACGACGGCGGATGACCCGCATGCGCCGCTGGTGATGATCGTGAACCGGGAGTTGGTGCGGCGCGCGTTCCCGAAGCAGGATCCGCTCGGGCAGCAGCTCAACGTGGGCGGCGTGATCCGAACGATCGTCGGCGTCACGGGCGACCCCACGTTCAATGGCATCGGGTCACCGCCGGCTCCCGCGGTGTTCGTCCCGTACGCGCAGGCGCCCTTCCCGGGCGTGTGGTTCGCCGTGCGGACGCGGGGCGCGCCGGCGCAGCTGGCCGGCGCGGTGCGCAACGCGTTCCACGCCGTCGATCCGCAACTCGATCCCATCTCGATGGAGCCGATGGAAGCGATGATGGGCGATGAGTTCATTCGCCCGCGCTTCCAGACGTGGCTCCTGGCCACGTTCGGCACCCTGGCCATGGTGCTCGCGGCGATCGGGATCTACGGCGTGGTGGCGTACGGCGTGGTGCAACGGACGGGAGAGCTGGGGCTGCGGCTTGCGCTGGGCGCGCCGACGCGCCACGTGCTGGGCATGGTGGTGCGCCAGGGGATGCTGCCGGTGGTGATCGGGCTGGCAGCCGGCATCGTGGGGAGCGTGGCGCTGTCGCGCCTCATGACGGGACTGCTGTACGGCATCACCGCCACCGACCGGCCCACCTTCGCCGTGGTCGCCGCGGTGTTGGCTGTCGTCGCGCTGGCGGCGGCGTATCTTCCGGCGCGGCGTGCCGCCCGCGTCGATCCCCTCGTCGCGCTGCGCGCCGATTGACCCTCCACGCGACCCCGTCGATGATCTCCCTGCGCAACGTCGAGAAGAGCTATCCCATTGCCGGCGGCCAGACGTTCGTGCTGCGCCGGATCACGCTCGATATCGCCCCCGGCGAGTTCGTGACCATCATGGGCCCGTCGGGCGCCGGCAAGTCCACGCTGCTCGCCGTGCTCGGCATGCTCGACGGGGCCTGGACGGGGGAGTACTTCCTGCACGATCACCCGGTGCACACGCTCGACACCAAGCGGCGCGTGGCGCTGCACAAGCAGTACGTGGGGTTCGTGTTCCAGCAGTACCACCTGCTCGACGATCTCACGGTGGCCGAGAACCTCGACATCCCGCTGTCGTACCGCGACATCAGGAAGTCGGAGCGCCAGGCGATGGTGGCCGACACGCTCGACCGGTTCGGGATGGTGGCCAAGAAGGATCTCTATCCGCACCAGCTGTCCGGCGGCCAGCAGCAGCTGGTGGCCGTGGCCCGCGCCGTGATCCACCAACCGTCCATCCTGCTCGCCGACGAGCCCACCGGCAATCTCCACTCGGCGCAGGGCGCCGAGATCATGGAGCTGTTCACCAGGCTCAACAAGGCCGGCACGACGATCGTCCAGGTGACCCATTCCGAAGTGAACGCGGGCTACGGCAATCGGATCATCAATCTCAAGGACGGCTGGATCGCCTGACGCGTGGCGGCGGCCGGCAATGGCCGCGGCCCGCCGCCCGGCGTAAGCTTCACGCATGACCGCCCCCGCCCGCCTCCTCGTCGCCGACGACGACCGCGACGTGCTCGAAGCCCTCCGCCTGCTGCTCCGCGGCGAGGGCTACGAGGTCGAGACCGCGGCGTCGCCCAACGCGATCGTGTCGTCGGTGAGCACCAGCGACTTCGACGCGCTGCTCATGGACATGAACTACACGCGCGACACCACGGGCGGCGTGGAGGGGCTCGATCTGCTCGGCCGCCTCCAGCGCCTGGACGCCACGCTGCCGGTGATCGTGATGACGGCGTGGGGGAGCATCGAGGGCGCGGTGGAGGCGGTGCGCCGCGGCGCCCGCGACTACATCGAGAAGCCGTGGAACAACGCGCGGCTGCTGCACGTGCTGCGCACGCAGGTCGAACTGGGCCGGGCCATCCGCCAGAGCCAGCGGCTGGAGAGCGAGAACCGGACCCTCCGCCCCGCAGGCGCCCCCCGGTTGATCGCCCAGTCCGCCGCCATGCAGCCCCTGCTGCGGCTCATGGAGCGCATCGGCCCATCCGACGCCAGCGCCCTCATCACCGGCGAGCACGGCACGGGCAAGGAAGTGGTGGCCGGGTGGCTGCACGCCGCGTCGCCGCGCCACCCACGCCCCATGGTCACCGTCAACCTCGGCGGCCTGTCCGAGGGCGTGTTCGAGAGCGAGCTGTTCGGGCATGTGAAGGGCTCGTTCACCGACGCCAAGACCGACCGCGTGGGACGCTTCGAGCTGGCCGACGGCGGCACGCTGTTCCTGGACGAGATCGCGAATCTCTCGCTCGCCCAGCAGTCCAAGCTGCTGCGCGTGCTGCAGACCGGGGAATTCGAACGCGTGGGCTCGTCCAAGACGCGCCGCGTGGACGTGCGCATCCTCGCCGCCACGAACGCCGATCTGCGCGCCGAGGTGGCGGCCGGACGGTTCCGCGAGGATCTGTTCTTCCGGCTGAACACGGTGGAGCTCCACCTGCCGCCGCTGCGCGAGCGCCGCGAGGACATTCCGCTCCTCGCCACGCACTTTCTCCAGAGCTTCGCGGCGCACTACCGGCGAGCGGTCGCCGGCTTCAGCCCCGAGGCCATGCAGGCACTGTTGCGCTACGGGTGGCCCGGCAACGTGCGCGAGCTCGCGCACGCCGTGGAGCGCGCCACGCTGCTCGCCCAGGGCGAGTCGGTGGGCGATGCCGACCTGTCGCTGCGGCAGGCCGCCGGCGGCGCCGCGCCGCCGCTGGACGAGATGAGCCTCGAGGACGTGGAGCGCGTGCTCGTGAGCAAGGCCATGGCCCGCTACGAAGGGAACGTGAGCCTGGCCGCCAAGGCCCTCGGCCTGTCGCGCAGCGCGCTCTACCGGCGCCTGCAGCGCCACAACCTGTAGCCGCCGGCCATGGCGTCGCACGAACGCCAGGTCACCCTCCTCGCGCTCGCCTCCCCGCTGCCGGCGTTGCTCGTGGCGCTCGGGTTGCTCTGGACGGGCGGCTACGCCCCGCGCATGCAGTGGACGCTCACCGTGCTGCTCGTGGCGCTCTGGCTCGTGCTCGCGTTCGCGCTGCGCGACCGCGTGGTGCGCCCCCTGCAGACGCTGTCCAACATGCTCGCCGCCGTGCGCGAGCAGGACTACTCGCTGCGCGGCCGCCGCGCCAGCACCGAGGACGCGCTGGGGCTGGCCATGCTCGAGATGAATTCGCTCATGGACGAGCTGCGCGAGCGGCGCCTGGGCGCGCTCGAGGCCACCGCGCTCCTGCAGCGCGTGATGGCGGAGATCGACGTGGCCGTGTTCGCGTTCGACGACGCCGGCGCGCTGCGCGTGGTGAACGCGAGCGGCGAACGGCTGCTCGGCCAGCCGTCGGAACGGCTGCTCGGGCGGCGCGCCGAGGAGGTCGGCCTCGAGGAATGCCTGAGCGGCGACGCGCCGCGCGTGGTGGAACTCGCTCTCGCCGGCCAGCGCGGCCGCTGGGAGGTGCGGCGCGGCGGCTTCCGGCAGGGCGGCCGCCCGCACCGGTTCGTGGTGCTCGCCGACGTGAGCCGCGCCCTGCGCGACGAGGAGCGCAAGGCGTGGCAGCGGCTGATCCGCGTGCTCGGCCACGAGATCAACAATTCGATCACGCCCATCAAGTCGCTCGCCGAGCAGTTCCAGGAGTCGCTGCGCCGCGGTCCCCCCGACGAGGCCATGCGCGCCGACATGCAGTCGGGATTGGGCGTGATCGCGACCCGCTCCGAGGGGCTGACGCGATTCCTGGCGTCGTACACGCGGCTGGCCAAGCTGCCCGCGCCGCGGCTCGCGTCGATCGCCGTGGGCGCGTGGGTCACCCGCGTCGCGCAACTCGAGACGCGGCTCCCGGTGGAGGTGCGCCCCGGCCCCGACGTCGTCCTGCTCGCCGACGGCGACCAGCTCGATCAGCTGCTGATCAATCTCGTGCGCAACGCCGTGGACGCGGCGCTCGAGACCGGGGGCGGCGTGCGCGTGACGTGGCGCCGCGACGGCGCGAGGTTCGAGCTGGTGGTGCAGGACGACGGCCCCGGGCTGCCGCACACCACCAATCTGTTCGTCCCGTTCTTCACCACCAAGCCGGGCGGCACCGGGATCGGGCTGGTGCTGTCACAGCAGATCGCCGAGGCGCACGGGGGATCGGTGGCGCTGGTGGATCGCACCGAGGGACGCGGGTGCGAGGCGCGGCTGGTGCTATCGTGCTGAGGGTTGGGACGCCGAGCTCGCGTCCCGCACCAGCGCGATCACCGTCGCGATGTCCGCCTCGGTGGTCCGATAGCTGAGGATGCACAGCCGCAGCGAGAACGCGCCGCGCAGCCGCGTGGACGACATCAACACCTTCCCGCTGGCGTTCACCGCCGCATTCACCCGTTCGTTCAACGCGTCGAGCGCGGCCGCATCGTCCACGCCCGGCGGATGGACGCGGAAGCAGATCACGCCGAACTGCGCCGGCGACAGCACTTCGAGATCGGGCGCGGCGCGCACCAGCCGCTCGGCGTGATCGGCCAGCTCCATGCACTGCGCGATGGCGGCGCGGATCGGCGCCACGCCGAAGTAGTTCACCGACACCCACACCTTGAACGCGCGTGAATACCGCGTGAGCTGCTCGCCGGAGTCGGCGAAGTTCACGTCCTGGTCGCGGGCTTCGGCGTCCTTGAGGTAGTCGGCGAAGATGTGGAACGCCGCCTCCAGGCGGGCCGGCTCGCGCGCCAGCAGGCACCCGCACTCGAACGGCACGAACAGCCACTTGTGCGGATCGAGCGTGACCGTGTCGGCCCGCGCGATGCCGTCCAGCAACGCGCGTCCGCGCGCCGTGAGCACGGCGAAGCCCGCGTACGCGGCGTCGATGTGATACCAGAGCCCCTCGCGCGCCGCCACGTCGGCCAGCGCGTGCAACGGATCCACGGCGCCGGTGTTCGTCGCCCCCGCGTTGCCCACCACGAGAAAGGGCCGCAGTCCCGCCGCCCGGTCGGCCGCGATCGCCGCGTCGAGCGCGTCCACGCGCATGCGAAACCGGCCGTCGCTCGCCACCGCGCGCACGTTGGCCCGCGGAATGCCGGCGATCCACGCCGCGCGCGCCACCGACGAGTGCGCCTGGTCCGACGCGTAGAGCGTGAGCCGCGGCAGATCCTGCGGCTCGTCCCCCAACGCCGCGTGCCGCGCCGCCACGACCGCGGTGAGCGTGGCGTTCGATCCGCCGGACGTGAGCAGCCCGCGCGTGCCCTCCGGCATGCCCATCCACTGGCGGAACCACTCGAGCACCGTCAACTCGATCTCGTTGGGCCCCGCGGCCACCGACCACACGCCGGCGAAGAAGTTGTAGCCGGTGGCGATCCAGTCGCCCACCACGGCGGGAAAGGTGGGATGGCTGGGCACGTAGCCCATGAAGAACGGGTGCGGCTCGCGCGCATGATACGGGAACACCCGTTCGCGCAGTGTGGCCAGGATCTGGTCGAACGACGTGCCCTGTTCGGGCGCGCGGCCGGAAAGCCCCACCAGCTCGCGCGCCGTCTTGCGGTCGATCGGATGCTGCACCGGCTCGCTGCGGACGTTCGCGAGATGCTCCGCCACCAGGTCGGTGACTTGATGGCCCAGCCGTCGCATCGTCTCCTGGTCGAGATCCAGAGGAGACGACGCCATCAGCAGGGGTCCGCGCCGCGCATCAGCGCTTCTTGCCGTGCTTGGCTGGCTTCCGGGCAGCAGGCTTCCGCGCCGCGGTTTTCCCGCTCGGATGCCTGGCGGCCAGCTTCCTGGCCGCCGGCTTGGAGGCCTTTTTCGCGGCGGGCTTGGCGGCGGCCTTCTTCGGCGCCGCCTTGCTCCCGCCCGCGTGTTTGGCGGGCGGGACGGCCGCTTTCTTGGCCTTGACCGGAGCCACCGCCGCCGGGACCACCGCCCGCAGGGGCGGAAGCGGGTTCTTGCGGGGACGGCCGCTCTTCCGCGCCGCCTGGCCATCGGCCATCAGCTTGTCGAAGGCGGCCTTGGCTTCGGCCAGCAGCACCGCATGGGTGGAACCGCGCTCGCTCTGCGAGCGCTCCTTTTCCGCGCGGAACAGATCTTCCGGAGAAGTCATGGGTCGGGCCTGTGCAGTGGTGAACCGCGGTCGCCGGCCCCCTTGGCACCAAGGGGAAGTCGCGGGATAGCCTAACGAATATGCCACCGAATGCTCGCGCTGCCTATGGGGGAAGTCCGGAATTGCCCCCTCGGGCAACCACCGGCCCGGCGGCATCCCGGCCCGGCCCGATCCCGGAACGCTATTATTGGGCAACGGAGCACCACATGCCCTCTCGCGTCTCCACCCGCGCCGGCGTTCTCGCCCTGGCTCTGGCCGGCGCCCTCGTCTCGGCCTGCGCCACCCGCGTCCCCGACCGCGTCCCCAACGGCCAGTGGGGCGGACCGCACGCCGGCATGGTGGTCTCCGACACCGGCGCCACCATCGAGTACGACTGCGGAGCCGGCCGCATCTCCGGCGCCATGACGCTGGACGCGCACGGCGCGTTCGACCTGCCGGGCCTGTACATCCGCGAGGGCCCGGGCCCCGTGCCCGCCAACGATTCCCTCGTGCCCAAGCTCCCGGCCCGCTACACGGGGCACACCGACGGCCACACGATGACGCTCACCATGACCGTGCTCGACGGCTCGATCGCCCCGCAGAGCTATGAGCTGGTGTTCGGGGGAAATCCGAACGTCTTCAAGTGCGTGTGAACGATGGCCGGCCGTGAGCGGCGCGCGGTCATCGGCCGTACCCGTACTTGCTGAGAATGGCCTGCACCTTGTCGATCGGCACCGGTTGCACGGTGCGTCCCTGGTTCGTTACCGGCGTCGCCATGAACAGCGAGTTGTAGATCGCCTCTTCCGTGGCCTCGACCACCGCCTCGAACAGCGGGGACATCTCGTCGTTGGTCAACTCCTCCACGTCGGGACGGCGCTGGTCGGCGCCGCGCTGCAGCGCCGGGTTGGCCGAGAAGGCGATGACGTAGTCGCCCGACCCGTTGGCCGCGAACGACCCCGTGCGGGCCAACCCCATGATCGCCCGCGACGCCAACCGCCGCAGATTCCGATCGAGGATCGGCGCGTCGGTGGCCACGACGATCATGCACGACCCGTTGGCGCTCTGGTCGTCCACGTCGTGCTGGAACGAATACTGTCCCAGCTCCCTGCCCACCGGCGCCCCCAGCACCTGCAGGATCCCGCCGTAGTTGGTCTGCACGAGCACGCCCACCGTCCACCCGCCCAGCGACTTGGGGAGCACGCGCGACGACGTGCCGATGCCGCCCTTCCAACCGAACGCGATCGTGCCGCGGCCGGCCCCCACGCTTCCCTCGGCCACCGGTCCCCCCGTGGCCGACTCGAGCGCGTGCACCACCTCGGCCGGCGTGATCGGACGCGACCGGATGGCGTTGAGGGTGCCGTCGTTGGTTTCCCCCACCACGGGATTGATGGACTTCACGTGCTCCATGCCGGGCTGGGCGAGCAGCCACCCCACCATCGCGTCGGCGGCGCGCCACACGCAGAGCGTGCAGGTGAGCAGGATCGGCGTCTCGATCTCCCCCAACTCCCCCACCTGGGTCACGCCCACCAGCTTCCCGAACCCGTTGCCCACGACGATGGCCGCCGGCACGCGCGCGGCGAACATGTTGCCGGCATGCGGGAGGATGGCGGTGATCCCGGTGTGGATGGAGTCGCCATCGTCCACCGTGGTCTGGCCCACGAGCACGCCGGCCACGTCGGTGATCGCGTTGTTCGCGCCGGGCGCGAAGATGCCGGGCGCCACGCCCAGCTGACGCGCGCGCCGCGGCGCCTGCGACTGCGCGTGAAGTGTCGCGGACGCGAGGACCAGGAGTCCGGCCAGGGTCACTGCGCTGCGGGCCATCGTCATCGTATACCTCGGGTTGCGGGACGCCGGTGCGTGCCGTGCGCGTCCAATGTACCTTGGTGCAGTCCGCCGCAGAACGCCGGCGCCACCCGCCTCCATGGCCTCTACCTCTACCTCCCCCTCGCCCGCTGATTCCGCGGCGCCACTCCACACCGCGCTGGGCGTGGTGCTGCTCGGCATCGCGGCGCTGGGCGTGGGATTGGTGGCGGCGCCCTACAAGGCGTTCGACCTCGACCGCTTCTTCGTGCCCAAGGAGCTGGTGCTGCACGTGGCGGCGCTGTGCATCGCCTTCCCGATCGTGCGGCGGAGCCGGCGCGTGCCGTTCACCGGCGTGGACGTCCTGCTCGCGCTGTATCTGGCGCTGAGCGTGGTCTCGGCGCTGTTCGCCGCCAACGCGTGGCTGGCCACGCGGGCGCTGGCCGTCACCTGGTCGAGCCTGCTGCTCTTCTGGAGCGCCACCGCGTTCACGGCGGGGAGCCCCAGGCGCCGGCGCACCATCACCGGGCTGCTGGCGGTGGCCGTGGTCGCCGTGGCGGTCTCGGCGCTCGTCCAGGCCTACGGGGCGGACTCCACGTTCTTCAGCACCAACCGCGCGCCGGGCGGCACGCTGGGCAACCGCAACTTCGTGGCCCACCTGGCCGCCATCATCACGCCGCTGCTCATCGTGACCGCCGTCGGCGCGCGCCGGTGGTTGGCCACGGCGGCCGCGGCCCTGGGGTTGGCCGCCGTGTCGGCCATCCTCGTGCTGTCGCGCACGCGCGCCGCGTGGATCGCCCTCGCCGCATGCGTCATCGTGCTCCTGCCCGGCGTGTGGCGGGCGCGGCGCAAATGGCGCGTGCCCGGCATGCGCCGCCGGCTGGCATTGATCGGATGCGTGGCGGCGGCGGCGGTGGGCGCGGCCGTCTTCGCGCCCAATGCGCTCGAATGGCGCAGCAAGTCGCCGTACCTCGACACGATGAAGAACGTGGCCGACTACAAGGGCGGCAGCGGACGCGGACGCCTGCTGCAATACGAGAATTCCATCCGCCTCGCGCTGCACCATCCCCTGCTGGGCGTGGGCCCCGGCAACTGGGCCGTGGCGTACCCCGCCATCGTGCCGGCCAGCGATCCGTCGCTCGACGACCAGACCCGCATGACCGCCAACCCGTGGCCGAGCAGCGACTGGATGGCGTTCGTCTCGGAGCGGGGGTGGATCGCCACGGGGTGCCTGGCGTTGGCCATGCTCATGCTGCTGAGCGATGCCGCCGGACAACTCCTGTCGGCCACCGCGTTCGACGACTACCTGCGCGGCCTGGCGCTGGGCGGCACGGTGATCGCGACGGTGATCGTGGGACTGTTCGACGCCGTGTTGCTGCTGCCGGCGCCGGCGCTGATCGTGTTCGCGGCCCTGGGGGCGTTGCGCACGCCGCCCGTCCGGCGCGCCTTCGCGCCGCCGGCCGCCCTGCGGGCCGCGCTCGCCGCCGCGGTGGTGGCGGTGGGCGTGGGCGCTGCGGCGCGCAGCGCCTTCATGCTGCGCGCCATGCGCGACTACGAACACGACGCGGTGGTCACCGCGGCCCGCGAGGATCCGGGAAGCTACCGCATCCAGATGCGCCTGGCGGACGACGCCGCGGCGCGCGGCCGGTGCGATCTCGTGCGCGTCCACGCCGGCGCGGCGCGGGCGTTGTTTCCCTATGCGCCGGCGCCCAAGCGGCGGCTGGCGGAGTGCTCCCGGTCAGCGCCGCGTTGAGTCGCGCGCGCCCACGTCGAACACGTAGAGTCCGCCGGTGCTGTCGGCGAGCGTGAGGCGGGGCGACGCGGTGGAGTCGGCGGCCAGCGCACGCGCCGCGTCCACTTCGCCCGGCGACTGGACCAGCACGAACCGGGCGCCCGACGCCTGCAGGATCTGCCGCAGGTATTCCGCGTTCTGCGCCGGCGTGCGGTCGTGCAGATACTGCGCGGCCGTGAACGTGGCCACCGGCACCGCCTGGCGCTCGGCGTACAGGTAGATCATCGGCTCCGCCTCGCCGGCGATCACGTCGCTGCGTCTGGTGTGCAGGCGCACCCATTGGATGGCCGCCTGCGCGCGATCTCCCATCGAGCGCGGAATGCTCGCCCACCACGCCCCCCGGTAGCCGCGCGCGTTGTAGCGCAGCATGCCGGGCACCAGGCACAGCCCGGCCACGGCCACGGCCACGCGAAGCGCCCGCGGGGCCGTGGGCGATCGCAGCACTTCGAGCGGCACCAGGAGCACCAGCATGAGCAGCGGCCACACGCCCCAGATGAACCGGAGCGGCCCGCCGGGCCACACCACCACCAGCGCCACGTACAACGCCAGGAACAGCAGCGTGACCGGCGCCCGGCGCCGTGCCCGCCACGCGCCGTAGCCGAGCAGCGCGGCCAGCAGCAGCACCACCAGCCTCGTCATCGCCGTGGACACCGAGTAGCGGAACGACGTCGCCACGCCCACGGCGATCGTGGCCACGTTCACCCGCGCCGTGTCCAACAGTTGCGCCGCGCCGAGCGCGCGCACCCCGTCCACGAACCAGCCGAAGTAGCCGCCGTACGCGCCCTGCAGCACCGGCGCCACGTCGTGCGCGTGCACCGCCGACCAGAGCAACCAGGGCGAGAGGCAGAACAGCGACGCGCCCAGATACCAGCCCACGGCGCGCCAGGCCCGCCGTGCCGCCCACACCAGCACCACGGCCACGATCAACATCACGCCGATCGACCGCACGAGCACCACGGCGGCGCTCAGGATCCCCAGCCAGAGCGCTTCGCGCCGCGCCGGCTGATGGCGGATCATCTCGTCGGCCAGGATCAGCGCCGGGATGAGCAGTGCCAGGAACAACGGCTCGGAGAGCACCATGTTGGTGAGCACGAGCATCGGGATGGTCAGCGTCCCGAGCACCGTGGCCAGCACGGCTACGCCCGGCGACATCTCCAGCACGTGCACCGCATGGCGGCACGCGGTCCACGCCACCACGCCCAGCAGCAGCACGTTCAGGAGCTTGAACAGGACCACGTTGGCCGGAAACGCCGGGCCGATCTTCCACAGCAGCGCCAGCAGCAGCGGATAGCCCGGCGGGTAGTGCACCGCCGCCGGCAGGCCGGGCAGGTTGAGGAACCGGTACCCGTGTCCCGTGGCCAGCGACTTGGCGAGAATCGCGTACAGGCCGTCGTCGTAGAATCCGCCCACCGGCAGGTAGTCGAGCGTCACGAGCCCCACGATCACCGCGAGGATCGCGACCGTGGTCTCCGCCGGAATGACGATGCGGTCGTTGTCGCTCACTGGGTCCCGCTCCCGAAACAGGTGACGAGATGGTCGTTCACGAGGCCCATGGCCTGCATGAACGCGTAGCAGATGGTGGACCCCACGAACCGGAATCCGCGCCCGCGCAGATCCTTGCTCAGCGCATCGGATTGCCCGGTGCGCGCCGGCACCTGGCGCATGGTGCGCGGGCGGTTCACCCGCGGCGTGCCGTCCACGAACCGCCAGACGTAGGCATCGAAGCTGCCGAACTCGCGCTGCACCGCCAGCAGCGCCCGCGCGTTGGACACCGCGCTCTCCACCTTGAGCCGGTGACGCACGATGTCCGGATTCGTGAGCAACCGCTCCACGCGCGCCGGCGTGAACCGCGCCACACGCGCCGGGTCGAACGCCGCGAACGCCTCGCGATAGCCCTCGCGCTTGCGGAGAATGGTTTCCCAGCTCAGCCCGGCCTGCGCCCCCTCGAGCACCAGGAACTCGAACAGCACCCGGTCGTCGTGCACCGGCACGCCCCATTCCTCATCGTGGTAGGCGATGCTGAGCGGGGTGGCGGCCCACGCGCAGCGCGCGGGCGGACGGGCGGTTCGACGCGAAGGGGAGGCGGGCATCGGCTATCAAGCTGCGCCCGCCGCGCGCGAAAGTAAACGCCGGCTATTCGTGCCGGATGGCGTCGATGGGCGACAGCCGCGCCGCCTTCACCGCCGGATAGAGTCCGAATCCGATCCCCACGACCAGCGCCGCGAGCGCCGCCACCAGCACCGTGCTCCACGACAGGCCGGCGTACAGCCGCGCGTGGGTGCGCATGCGCATGAACGCCGTGACGGCGTACGCGGCGCCCACCCCCGCCCCCGCGCCGACCACCGCGCCCGCCCCCGAGATCGCGACCGACTCCGACAGGAATTGCATCATGATCTCGCGACGCCGCGCCCCCGTGGCGCGCCGGATGCCGATCTCGCGGGTGCGCTCGGCCACGCTCGCCAGCAGCACGTTCATGATCCCGATCCCGCCCACGAGCAGCGAGATTCCCGTGAGCGCGCCCATCAGCAATTTGAACAGCAACAACCCCTGCTGCACCTGCGCCACCCGATACTCGTTGGTGATCACGTCCACCCGCTGCGCCCAGGCGGTGTCGCCGGCGGCCAGCCACTTCTGCACCGCAGCCCGCGCCGCGCTCACCTGGTCCACGCTGTCCACGTGCACCAGCAGGTCCGGAACGCGCGGCTCCGCGGTGGGCGTCATCAGCGCCGTGGCGCCCACCACCGGCACCGCCACGAGCATCTCGAGCGAATCGGCGTCGGGCGCGATCACGCCGATCACCCGCCGGGGCGCGCCCTGCACGTCGACGGTCGAGTCGAGCAGCGAGGCCGGCGGCCCGGGCGCCGCCAGCGCCGCCGCCAGGCGGCGCGACAGCACGGCCACCGGCGCCCCGGTCCGCGCCTCGTCCGCAGAGAAGAACCGGCCCGCCTCCGGCCGCATGCCGCGCATGGCCAGCAGCCGTGGCGTGACCCCGAGCACGGTGGCGCCGCGCGGAAGCCCGCTCGCGCCGGCGCGCGTCACGAGGGCGCTGCCGCGCACCAGCAGCCCCACCTCGCCGCGCACGGGGAGCGCGCGCTCCAGGGCGTCGGCGTCGGCCGCGGTGAACACACGGATGTCGGCGCGCGGAAAACGCTGGCCGTCCACGGTCCGCGTGGTCAGCGACCGCACCTCCACGTACTGCAGGTCGGTGGTCTGGTTGATCTGGGACCGCGCGAACCGCTCCATCCCGTCGCCCAGCGACAGCACCGACACGAGCGACGCCACGCCCATGACCACGCCGAGCGTGGACAGCAGCGTGCGCAGGGGGTTGGCGCGCAGCGCCGAGAAACCCACCCGCGTGGAAGCCAGGGACGAGGTGAACATGGTGGACCGGAAGATGAAGCGCCCGCCGGCGGCGGACTGCCAGGCCTTACGATTCGACGGCGCGCAGGGATTCAGTGGTCCGGCCGGAGCGCCGGGGCGCCAGCGCCGAGGTCCAGACCCGCACGCAGTCGCGGCCGCTGCGCTTGGCATGGTACAACGCGTCGTCGGCGCGCCGCTTGATCTCCTCCACCACGTCGTCGTGCAGGTCCGCGCCCTTGGACACCACCCCGATGCTCACCGACAGGCGCACCGGCCGGTTGCCGGCCAGGAAATCGTGCGCCCGGATGGCGTCGCACATCCGCACGGCCACCTGATGCGCGCCCGCCGGGGTGGTGTCCGGCAGGATGATCGAGAACTCCTCGCCGCCCGTGCGCGCCACCACGTCGCCGGCCCGGCGCGATTGCTTGAGCAGCATCCCGATCTCGCGCAGCACCGCGTCGCCCGCCAGGTGTCCGCGGGTGTCGTTCACGGTCTTGAAATAATCCAGGTCGAGCGCCAGCAGCGAGAACTCGCTTCCGGCGCGCGTGGCCCGGGCCACTTCGCGCGCCACCTCCTGGTCGAACCCGCGCCGGTTCACGCATCCGGTGAGGGCGTCGGTGAGCACCATGCTCGAGATCCGCTCCCGCACCCGGTTGTACGCCACGCCCACCATCGTCACCGCGTCGGGATGCGGGTCGGCTTCCACGTCGTAGGGAATCGCGAACTCGCCTTCCTCCCCCCGCTCGATCAGCCGCGCGATCACGCCAAGCCGCCGCGTCAAGCTGCCGTATTGCAGGAAGAAGGTCGCGCCCACCACGGCGAATGCCGCCACCGACCACAGCTCCTCGGACCACACGAGCGGCGCGTGGGCGTTGATGGCCACCGACACCAGCACCAGATATCCGCAGATCACGGCGAACAGCGCCAGCAGCGCCTGCGCGCGGCCGAAATACAGGTCGGTGAGATGCAGCGCGACGAACGAGAGGATGAGGATGCGGCCGTAATACGCCGGCGCGGACACGAGCAGCGTGACCGCGAACACGTACGCGATGTCGGCGATGATCGTCGCCGTCACGCCCCACCCGCCCACCTCGCGCCGTGTCGCGGCCACCGCCATCACGCCGCCCACCACCACCGCATAGCTCACCAGCGCGATCGCCAGCGGCGCGATGGGCCGTGCCGCGCCCGACGCCTGCAGCAGCAGGAACGCGGCGATACCCACCACCACCGCAACGCAACACCGGATCTTCCCCTGCCAGAGAAGTGTGTCTGCCTGGAACCGGTTGCGGACGCTGGGAGGTAGAGTCACGGGCGGAGGGATGACATGAAGCCGGCATCGGCCGAGCGCGCGTCTCGGTCCTCCGGAGACGGGCGGCTCACGACTGCCCTGTGCGACGATCGTGCCACATCGAGAATGTTGCATAACCGACGCCCAATCCATCACTTACGTCACGCCCCCGTGGGGGGTGGGCCCGCCCGGTCTCGCGCTTTGCGCGAAATGCGTCGTTTCGCCACACGGCCCGCGGGCGCCCGTCAGACGCCGCGTCAGACCACGGCGCGAGCGCTAGAACCGGGCTTCGACGTACATGTCCATGCGCCATTGCCGGCGCGGATACAGCCCGCGCGACACGTCGAACCGGAACAGGCCTTCGAAGAAGCTGAGCCCGGCGCCCACGCCGCTCAGCGGCCGCCCCACGTCGCCGAGCCGGGTGCGATCCCCCGCCCATCCAATGTCCGAGAAGATCGTCGGTCGCATCCCCGTGGTGTTGAGTCCGAGTTCGGTGCGCGTGAGCCAGTAGGCGTTGCCGCGCTGCAGCGTGTCGGGCGTCTGGCCGCGCACGGTCTGCGCACCGCCCAGGTACCACAGGCGCTGCGCCGGCACCGCCCCCACCGAACTTCCCCCCGACAGCGTCACCGCGCCCGCGAGCGGCCCCAGCCCGTCGGAAAAGGTGAACTCGAGCGCGCCCCGTCCGTACGACGAATCGCCCCCCGCCGCCTCCAGGCGCAGGCTCGATTGGACCTGGAACGCCTGCGGATCCTCGCCGTAGCTGCCGCGCACGCGCAGCGCGCCGCCGGCGTACGAGCCGGCGCGCGCCGTGAGATTGGGGATGAACGGCGCGCCCAGCGACCAGTGATTCTCGACCGCGGCCGTGCGCTCACGCTCCGCGAACAGCCGCCAGTCGTACTGCAGCCCGCGCGTATTCGACCCGGTGAGTTCCACCCCGGAGGCCCGGTAGTAGAACCCCTCGTCGCGTCCGAACAGCAGCGCCGAGAGCGAGCTGCCGAAGCTCAGCGGATTGCCCCAGTCGCCCGCCGACACGAGCCGGTTGTAGCCGGTGACGCCGATCGTGCGCGTCAGGTTGCTCCGCGCGACGGTCACCTCCACGTTGGGTTCGAGGTCGGCGGTGCCGATGCGCCCCAGCGCCGATCCCGTGTATCCCGCGCCGAACTGCTCGTCCACGCGCCCGCCGATCGAGAACCCCTCGATGCGATTGAACCGCATCAGGTCGGCCCCCCAATGGAACGTGGGCGGCAGCGGCGCCCACTGCGGCTGCGCCGCGAGCGACAGCGCGGTGGCGATCAGGGCGTCGCGCTCCGTGGACCCGAAGATCGCCTCGCCCGGATCGTAGATCGACTTGGGCAACAGCGGCGACGTGGCGAGCTGCGACTGGTCGCACGGCACCTGATAGGCCACCGGCAGTCCGGCGTCGCCATACCGCCGCGTCATCTGCGTGACGAACCTGGAGGTGTCGCATTGCGCGGTGGGCCTGGGCTTGAGTCCCTTGCGCACCGAATCGCGCTCGGCGCGCTCCGCCTGGCGCCGCGACTCGCGGATGCTGTCGCGCACGGCTTCGGGCAGCGAGTCGGGAATCTCGGCATACGCGGGCGTGATCCTGGGCAGGGAGTCGCGCCCGTTCACCGACGCGTACGTATAGCTCTGTTCGATGCTGAACGGCACGTGCATGAAGCTCACCTGCGCGTCGCCCTGAGCGCTCTGCAGCCGCGGCAGCCAGAACCGTCCCTCGTAGAGTCCGTACTCCAGCGCCACGGCCGTCACCTGCGCCTTCATGGGCGAGATCATCGGCTTCACCCAGAACGGCACGTCGTCCATGCTGTGCGGATCGTCGGCGTTGGCCACCGCCCAGATGTCCATGGGCACGGCCAGTCGGAACACCGCGCGCACGAGTTGGCCCGTGGACACGTCGAACCAGAGCGACCCCACGGCCAGATTCCACCGCGGGGCGCGCGGACTGACCTTGAGTTCGCGCAGCTCGATCCGCTTGCCGCCGGGCAACCGCAGCGTCAACGAGTCGCCGGTGGCGTACGTGTAGTACGCTTCGGCGCCCTCGGCCAGCGGATGGACGATCTCGCGCTCGTTCACCTGCGCCTTGGCCACCCCGCCGCCGATCCACAGCGTCTCGTAGCCCGGGTAGTACGGGATGGCCGAGCCGTCGTCGAAGTTCATGTCGTGGTCGGCCGAGTCCTGCGCTTCGGACGGCGCGATCGGGATGGCCGTGCGCGCGCCTTCGAGCTGCACCCACGCGCCCACCCCGCGCTGCCAGCGCACGTGGGCCACGTCCTCGTGGCGGAACATCAGCCGGTCGCGACCGATGCTGGAGAATCCCAGCCCCGCCGAGATGCGTTGGTACGACATCGCGTCGTACGAGAGCAACGCCGAGTCCTGCGTCATGCGCGCCGCGCGGGCCCGCAGCAGGAGCGTGCGCGCCTCCGGGTCCTTGAACGCCGTGCGCAGCAGTTCGGGCGTGACCGGAATGCGCTTGGGTTCGCGCCGCGCGCGGCGCCCGCTGTCGCCCGCCCCGATCATGATCGAGACCTCGTGCTTCCGGGTCGTGTCCGGGTTGGCGCGGACCTGGGCCTGGAGCGCGAGCGTGGCGGCGGCGAGGAGTGCGAACATCGGGTGGGGCTGAAGGGTTGGCGGCCCTCCCTACGGCCCCGCTCCGCCCCGTGTTTCAGGGCGAGCCGGCGCGCGCTACGGGCGGATGAGGGGTCGCGGCGGCACGGCCCGCAACTGGTTGGAATCGCGCCTGGCGTGCAGTTGCCGGCGGTGCACCTCGAGCGCCGTGCGCCGCACGCGTACCCACTGATCGGCGGCCCGCGCGTGCGCGTCGGGCAGCCGGGAGAACAGCAGGGCCGTCATCACCGCCACGGCGCCGCCGAACACGAGCGCGGCATGGGGCACTGCGCGCCGCCCCGCCTGCGCGGCCTCGACCTGCCGCGCCAGCGACGGATACCGCCGCTGCAACCACACGGTGAGCAGGATCACGCACACGCCGAACGTGGCCAGCACCACCGGGAAGCTGAGCGCATTGCGGAACACGTCGAACGCGAGATAGGCCAGATAGCCCACGATGCCGAGCGTGCCGAACACCAGGAACATCGGCCGCCGCAGATACAGCGACAGCGCCAACAACGCCAGCGCGGCCACCGGCACAGCATGGCGGATGGCGCCGGCGTAGCTCCACGCCGAGAGTACGCCGATGGCCAGCGCCACTAATCCGGTGAGGTACACCCAACCCGCGTAGTCCTCGTCGCCCTGCTGCCGCCGGTCGGTGGCGTAGCCGCAGGCGATGAGCGCGGCCCCGGAGACGAGCAGCATCCAGGCGGTCATCTCGTTGGCGATGTCCGGGTCGAGCACGAGCGGCACGAGGTGGCCGGCCACGAGCGGCACCACCGCCGCCACCGGGATCGCCAGCACCGCGAACCGCACGCGGCGGAGCGCGACCAGCGCCGCCAGCGCCGTGGCCAACTCCACGGGAATCCAGCGCAGAGTTTCCAACACGTCCACGCGCATGCCGTATGTCGGCCCCGCGAGCGCGCCCGGTTCGTACCACAGTCCGGCCAGTTGGAGCAGGCTCCACGCCACCACCGGCGCCATCGAGACGGTGAGCAGCGCGGCCAACGCCGACGCGGTGCGGAATCCCTGCCGGCCCAGAAACCGCGCCGTGAACGCGAAGATCGCCGCGTACGCGAGCGCGATCGCGAGGACTCCCGCCGCGCCCAGCGCCTGCCAGCGGTCCACGAGGAACCACCAGAACGCGAACACCACGGCCGCGGCGCCCAGATAGTACGCGATGGTGACGGCGTTGAGTCCGCGGCGCGCTTCCGCGGCGGTCTGGCGGTCCGGCGCCGTGGGGCGCGCCGCCAGCAGCGCGTCGAGCTGCTCGGCCGAGAGGATGCCGCGCGCCACTGCCTGCCGCAGCTGGTCCAGCGAGATGCCGTCGGTGCTATCGGGTGTCCGGTCCGCCGCGCCCGGGGTGTCCCCCGCCTCTCCGCGCATACGTACCCTCCGGCAAATTCCCGATCGTTCCGATCGGGGTGCGCTTGCCAACGTCGTGCATCGCCAAATCAAGATCGACAGCTGCCACGCCCCGGGCAATGGGGTGCCGCCGCCGGCGGTTGCTAGTCGGCCTCGAGCACTTCCACCGTGCGCTCTTCCACGTGGCGGCGGCGCGAGATGAAGTACGCCACCAGCCCGACCACGAACAATCCGATCATGAACGGCAGTTCATGGAGGCGGGGATGCCAGCCGAGGGCCTGGGAGGTGCGGCCCACCACCCAGCCGGCGGTGGTGAAGACCAGCGACCAGACGATGGAGCTGATGGCGCTGCCGATCAGATACAGCGGCACGGGCAGCCGCGCCGCGCCGCAGGCGATCGGCAGCGTGAACCGCAGTCCATACGCGAACCGCACGGCGAGCGACGACCGCCACGGATGCCGGCGGACGAATCGGAGCGCGCGCAGGATCACGCGCCGCAGCTTGGGCCAGCGCTCCCGCAACCACCGCCCGCGCCAGCGGCCCAGATAGTAGAGCACGATGTCGGCGCCCCACACGCCGGCCGCCACCCAGAGCACGACGAGCGCGAACCGAAGGTGATGGTTGTGCGCCGCCAGCCCGCCGATCATCGGCGAGGTCTCCTCGGTGAAGATGCCCGTCGCGCCCAGCGTGATGTACGCCCACAACCGCTGCAGGTGTGTGGACGACTCGCTCAGATGCGACAGCGACTGCCAGAGCAGGGGAACGAAAGTCATTGCACCGGGAAATGAAATTGGAGGCCCCTGGCCGAAGCCCGGACCTCCAATTTAGCCTCGACGAGCGCACGCCGTTGTCAGGGGATCGGCGTGCCTGTCGGGGAGATGACGCGGCGGGTCAGTCGTCCCCCATCCCGGGCTGCGGCACCGCCCCCGGCGGCACGTGGTGCTCCGCCGTGTGCGGCGGGGTGAGCCCGAACTTCCGGGCCAGCCCCGACCGCCAGTCGTCCATGATCTCGTAGAACGTCGGGATCACGAGCAGGGTGAGCAGGGTGGACGTGATCACGCCGCCGATCACGGCCACGCCGAGCGGGGCGCGGAACTGCGCGCCCTCGCCGCGTCCCAGGGCCACCGGCACCATGCCGGCGATCAGCGCGAACGTGGTCATGAGGATGGGCCGCAGCCGGATGGCGCCCGCCTGGATCAGCGCCTCGCGCAGCGGCGTCCCCTGCTCCTCGCGCGACCATTTGGCGAAGTCGATCAGCAGGATCGCGTTCTTGGCCACGATCCCCATGAGCAGGATCACGCCGATGAGCGACATGATGTTGATCGTGTTGCCCGTCACCGCCAGCGCCAGCATCACGCCGATCAACGACAGCGGCAGCGAGATCATGATCGCCAGCGGATCGAGGAACGATCCGAATTGCACGACGAGGATCAGATACATGAGCAGCAACGCCACGCCGAGCGCCGAGAAGATCTGCCCGAACACCTCGGCCTGGTTCTGGGCGTCGCCCCCGTACGACAGTCGAACGCCCGGCGGCAGCTGGATCTTGGACAGCCGCGCCCGGATGTCGCTCGTCACGTCGCCCGAGGCGCGGCCCGACGTGTTGAGCTCCACGTTCACCACGAGATCGCGATCCAGGTGATCGATGATCGCCGGGCCCACGCTGTCGACGATCGTCGCCACCTGGCCCAGCGGAATCGTGACCGGCGCGCCGTTGGGGCCCGCGATCACCAGCGGGAGCTGGCTCAGGTCGGCGGCGCGACGCCGGGCGTCGGGCGCCAGCCGTACCTCGACGTCCCGCGGCTCGCCGCTCGGATCGATCCAGTCGCCGGCCTTGAGCCCGGCGAACGCCGGCCGCAGCGACTGCGCGATCTGTCCCACGGTGATGCCCAGCGCGCCGGCCACGCCGCGATTGAGTTCGATGTTCAGCTCCGGCTTCTCGCCCTTGGTGGACAGCCCCACGTCCACGGCGCCGGGCACGTGCTCGACGATGGCTTCCACCGTGTCGGCGGCGGCGTTGAGCGACGCCAGGTCGTTGCCGCGCAGTTGCAACTGCAGCTGCTTGCGCCCGCCGCTGAAGTCGTCGGTGAACACCGACAGCGTGACGCCGGCCACGTGCTGGGTCTCGTTGCGCACCATGGCGGCGAACTGGGTGACGCTCACCGAGCGCGCGGCGCGCGGCACCAGCTTCACGTAGATGTCGCCCGCGTCCACCTCGCCGGTGGCCTGCGTGCCGAGCGTCGCGTACGTGTACTTCACCTCGGGATGGGCGCGGATGAACCGGGCCGTCTCCTCGGCCTTGAGCCGCGTGTACTCGAGGTTCGAACCCGGCGGCGTCTCGATGTGCACCGTCAGCTCGGCGCGGTCGTCCTCGGGCATGAACCCCACGCCCACGACGCCCGTGGTGGGCAGCACCATGGCCAGGACCAGCGACCCCAGCGCCAGCGCCACCATCGCCACCCGGTGGTCCAGCGCCCACGCCACCACGCCCTTGTACCGCTCCGACTGGCGGTTGAACCAGCGGTTGAACTTCACCAGCTGCCGGCCGATCCACACGCGCTCGTGCGGCTCCTTGTGGGGATCGGCCCAGTAGGCGGAGAGCATGGGGTCGAGCGAGAACGACACGAACAGCGACACCGCCACCGCGCAGGCGATGGTGAGCGCGAACGGCTTGAACCACTGGCCGCCGATGCCGGGCATGAACCCGATCGGCACGAACACGGCGAGGATCGAGAACGTGGTCGCCGCCACGGCGAGCCCGATCTCGTCGGTGCCGTCGTGCGCGGCGGAGTAGTGGTCCTTTCCCATCTCCACGTGGCGCACGATGTTCTCGCGCACCACGATCGCGTCGTCGATCAATATGCCGATGGCCAGCGAGAGCCCGAGCAGCGACATCGTCTCGAGCTTGAACCCCATCACCCAGACGGCGATGAACGACGCCAGCACCGAGACCGGCAGCGCCAGGCCCGTGATCACCGTGGACCGCCACGAATTCAGGAACAGGAACACCACGAGCACGGTGAGGAGCGCGCCCTCCACCAGCGCCTCCTCCACGTTGCGCACCGCCGCGTCCACGCGGACGCCCGAGTCCTTCACCAGCTCCATCGTCGTGCCCGGCGGCAGCGTCTTCTCGATCTCGCGCACGGCGGCGCGGATCTTGTCGCTCACGTCGGTGGTGCTGTAGCCCGTGGCCTTCTTGACGTCGATGCCCACCGCTTCGCGGTCGTTGTACAGCGCCAGCGTGCGCGGCTCGGCCGTGCCGTCCTTGACGTTGGCCACGTCGCCCAGGCGGATGAGCTGCCCGTTCCGCTCGGCCACCACCAGCTGCGCGAACTCGGCCGGCGTGTCCAGGCGCCCCTTGAGGCGGATCGAGCGCTCGGAGAGCGTGCCGATCACGCGCCCCACCGGCGCCGCGAGGTTCTGCAGTTGGAGCGCCGTCACCACCTCGGCCACGCTCACCCCCGCCGCCTGCAGCGCCGTCGGCCTCACCTCCACCGTCAACTCGCGGTTCACGTTCCCGAACACCTCCACGTCGGCCACGCCGGGAATGGACCGCAGCTTGCGCGTGATGTCGGGGTCGGCCAGCCGCGTCAACTCGGCCGGAGACAGCACCGTGGACGACAGGGCCAGCGACACGATCGGCCGGTCGGTGTCGTTGAACTTCTTGATCACCGGCTCCTTCATCTCGTCGGGCAGATCCGAACGGATGGCCGAGATCGCGTCGCGGGTCTCCTGCGTGGCGACGTTGAGATCCTTGCCGAAGTAGAACTCGATCAGCACGCTCGCGTAGCCGTCGTACGCCTGGCCCGTCACCTGCTTCACGCCGCTGATCGACGAGATCTGGTCCTCGACCGGCTTCAGCACCTGCTTCTCCACCACGTCGGGCGACGCCCCGGGATACGGGATGCCCACCGTCACGTAGGGCGGCGCCACGTCGGGAAATTCGTCGGTCTTCAGCCTGAACAGCGCGAACAGGCCGAACACCACCAGGGCCAGCATCGTGACGACGGTGACCAGGGGCCGCTTGATCGCGAAATCGGAAATCACCATGGCTCGCTCGCTATCGCTTCGCGTCCGACGGCGCGTTCACCCGCACCGGCGTATCCGGCGAGAGGCCCCGTGCCGCCCCGACGAGGATCGTGTCCCCCGCCGCCAGCCCGCTCTGGATCTCCACCGTCTCGGCCACGTCGTCGCGGATGCCGAGCTGGACCTCCACGCGCCGCACCCTGCCGCCGCGCAGCGCCATCACCGACGGGCGCACTCCGTGCTCGTCCACGGCCGAGATCGGCACCACGGGGGCCGTGTGCGTCTCGCTCGCCACCCGCCCTTCGGCGAACAGGCCCGCCACCAGCGAGTTGCCGGCGTTGGGAATGCGCGCCAGGATCGCCACCTGCCGCGTGGTCGGATCGGCCATCGGGTTGATGCGCGTGATGTGTCCCACGAACTGGCGCCCCGGATACCCCGTCACGCTGAACGCCACCGGCATGCCCACCCGCACGTCGCCCAACTGGTCGGCCGGCACCGACGCCTCCAGCCGCATCGTCGCCGGATTGACCACCGAGAACATCGCGCCGCCCGGCGAGACGAAGTCGCCGCCGGTCACGTTGCGCGCCGCCACGACGCCGTCGAACGGCGCCCGCACCTGCGTCTTGTCGAGCGTCTTCTGCGCGTTGGCGTACACCGCCCTGGCGTTGTCGAGCTGCGTCTGCGCCACCATCGCCGCGTTGCGCGCCGCTTCGAGATCGCGGTCCGCGATCGCGCCCACCTTCATCAGCGCCTCGCTGCGCTGGAGATTGCGTTGCGCGATGTCGTCGGCATTCTGCGCCGTGCCCACGGCCGACTGCGCCGACAACGCCTGGGCGCGGATCGCCGTGTCGTCGATGCGGGCGAGCAGCGCCCCCCGCGCCACCCGCTGCCCCGGTTCGGCGTACGTCTCGAGCACCGCGCCCTGCACCTCGGCGCGCACCACGGCCTGCTGGTCGGCGTCGAGCGATCCCGAGATCGCCGGCCCGGTCTGGATCTTGCGCGCCTCGACGACGGCGATGTTCTCGGGGCCGATCGTCACCCCGGAATCGGCCGGCGCCGCCTCCGCGGCGTCGCGCTTGCACGCCGCCGCCCCGAGCACGACGGCCGCCGCGAGCAGCGCGCGCGCCGCGCGCGCGGTCTGGACCTTCACGTTCATTGGTTCATGCCCCCGGATTGACCCGCCGTGCCGGCGGTGGTCGGTGTCGTGGTCTGTGTCTGCGTGGCCGACGACGGCGCCGAGCCGCCCGACGTGGACTGCGTCGTCGCGCCGGCGGCGGAGCCGCTCGCGCCCTGCTGCAGCGGCAGATCGCGCAGCAGCGCCAGCCGCACGCGGGCCACCGCCAGATTGCGCGCCGCCTGGGCACGGTTGGCCGCCGCCTGCTGCAGCAGGAGCCGCGATTGCGCCAGATCGGTCTGCGTCGAGATCCCTTCCTTGTAACGCACCTCGTCGATCGCGTACGCCTTCCGCGCCTGTTCCGACGTGCCGGCGCTGGCCTGCCACGCCGCCTCGGCCTGCGCCAACTGCTTCAGCGCCACGCGCGCGTCGAGCGACGCGTACTGCCGCGTCTGGTCCAGTTGGGCCCGGGCCTGCTGCACGCTCGCCTGCGCCACCAGTTCGTCGCCGTGCGTGCGCCCGCCGCTGAACAGCGACACCGACGCCGAGAGTCCCACCGTCCAGTTCTCGCGGAAGTCGCTCCACGACGGGAAGGTGTTCTGCGGGAAGTACAGCCGCTGGTAGCCCGACGTGAGCGACAACGCCGGATACCGCTCGGCGCGCGCCACCTGGAGCAGCCCTTCCTGCGCCTGCAGGTTCTCGGCGGCTTCGCGCACCGCCGCCCGGCGTACCGCGCTCGTGTCGGGCGTACCGGCCGTGGCGATCCCGGTGAGCGCCGGCGCCGGCGTGTCCTCGATCGGCGTCGTCAGCTCCAGGGAGTCGTCCAGCGGGAGCGCGAGCAGCTGCTTGAGCTTGAGCACCGCCACGTCACGGTTGGTCTCGGCCTGCAGCACCTGCGGCACCTGGTTGTCGCGCGTCACCTGCGCCTTGAGCAGGTCGAACTCCGACGCGTTGCCCACCTGCCGCGCCACGGTGGTCTGCCGCAGCAGTTCGTTGGTCTGCGCGAGCGTGGAGTCGGCGATCGTCACCAGCTGGCCGGCGAGCACGGCGTCGTAGTACGCCTGCGTCACATCCAGCGCCAGTTGCGCGCGCTGCGCCGTGAGTTCGATGTTGGCCACGCGCTGTCCCGCGAGCGCGGCCGTGCGCTGGCCGGTGAGCCGGCCCCAGGTGAACACGTTCTGCGAGAGCTGCAGCCCCAGCACGTATTGATTGGCGGCGCCGAACCCCACGCTCTGGAAGCTCGACAGTCCGCTGCTCGTCGAGGCGCACGTCACCGCCGCGGCCAGCGCCGCCTGCCGTTCGGCGGGGGTGGCGCTGCTGGCGATGTGCGGCGCGCACAGCGATTCGGTCTTCGGACCCGTCGTATCCGCCGGCGCTGCGCCCAGACTGAATCCCGAGAACTGCGATCGCAACGTGCGCGTGTAGCCCGCCGAGGCGTTGATCTGCGGCAGGAACTGGCTCTGCGCCTGATCGAGCACTCCACCGGCGCGCGTGACGCCGGCGCGCGCGATCCCGATCGTGGCGCTCTGCGTCTCGGCGGTCCGGATGGCGTCGTCGAGCGACAGGCGTCGCGGGCCGCTCACCGTGCCCTGCGCCGCCAACGGCGCGGCGCCGAATGCGAGAACGCCGATCAGCGCGACGGTGTGCGCGCTCCTGGCGATGAGGTGTGGCATGGTCCCGGGTGTTGAAAGGTGATGGGGCCGCGGCATCACGCCGCGGTCGCGTCGACGTGCGCCGCGGCGCTCACGCGCACGCCCACGGCGCGCAGAAAGCAACGCGCGTACCGGCCCGGCGCCTCCTCGGCCGGCTCCGGAAACGCGTCGGGCATCACGTCGCGGCACATCGCGTCGCCGAACAACGACGACATGAACATCGAGATCGCCGTGCCCGTCTCCCCTTCCGGATGCGCCAGTTTGTGATCGCGCAGCGTCTCCACGTACTCGGCCAGCACGTCCCGCGCGCAGTGGGGCCCCTTGCAGGCGGCCGCGGCGGCGAGCGGGCGCTCTTCCAGCTCGCTCATCGACTTACGGAGATAGGAGCGATGCTGTGTCAGATGGTCCAGCACCGTGCGGCACCACTCGGTGAGTTCCCGCTCGGGGTTCGCCGGCTTGGCGGGCAGCGGCGGCACGCTGGTGGCCTCGGCCTGGCCGCGGGCCAACTCCTCGAACAGCGTGTCCTTGGAGCCGAAGGTGCGGAACAGCGTGACCTCATTGACCCCGGCTTCATTGGCGATGAGCCGCGTGGTGGCGCCGCGATACCCGTGCAGGGCGTAGACGCGCGCGGCGGCTTCGAGTATTCGATCGCGAATGTCCATGGCGTCGCAGGCTAGCGGGTTGAACACGAGCAAGCAAGTGTGTACTTGCTTCGGCAGCCGCGCGCGTCCGGTGGCTGGGCACGCGGCCGCGCGCGATACTTGGGCACGCGCGGTCGAGTTTCCCCATCCCATCGACATCACTGGTATTGGAACAGGACCTCCAAGGGCCGGCCGGCCGAACGCAGTGGGCGCTGAGCGCGATCGTGGCACTCGCCGTCGTCGCGATCGCGCTCTGGGCCGCGCGACCGTACGCGGTGGGCGTGTATCACGACGACGGCGTGTACGTCATCCTCGCCAAGGCGCTCGCCACGGGACAGGGCTACCGCTTTCTGCACCTGCCCGGCGCGCCGGTGGCCGCGCACTATCCGCCGGGCTATCCCCTCGTGCTCGCCCTGCTCTGGCGGATCGTGCCGCGCTTTCCGGCCAACGTGATGCTCTTCCTGTTCGCCAACGCCGTGTTCACGGGCATCGCGGCATGGTACACGCAGCGATTCGCGCGCCGCGTGCTGGGGTGGGGCGCGGCGGCCGCGGCGGCGGCCGCGCTCATCGCCACCGCCACGTTCCCCATGCTCCTGCTCTCGGGGCTCGTGCTCTCCGAGCCGCTGTTCGCCGCGTGCCTGCTGCCGGCGCTCATCGCCGGCGAGCGTCTCGTCGCGCCGTCGAACGACGCGCCGGCGGGAGGGCGTCGCGCCCTCGCCGTCGGCCTCGCGGCCGGCGCGCTGGCGCTGGTGCGCACGCACGGGCTGGCGTTCGAACTCGCCATGGTGGCGCTGCTCGCGCTGCGGCGGCGCTGGCGCGACGCGGCGCTCTGCGTGGCCGGCGCCGCGATCGTCATCGTACCCTGGTCGCTCTGGGTGGGGCATCGCGCCACGCCGCTCCCGCCTGGCCTCGAGGGCAGCTACGGCAGCTACCTGGGGTGGTTCCTGGCGGGCCTCCGCGCCACCGGGGTGCACGGGGTCGTGAGCACGGTGACGACGAACGTGCGCGAGGTGGGCGAGTTGCTGGCCGACCGCTGGTCGCTGGCCGATGCCGCGGTCGTCCGGCACGCCACGGCGCTGCTCGCCGCGGCCGCGCTCGTCGCGGGCCTGTGGCGCATGGCGCGCCGCGCACCGGTCACCGCCGCGTTCGTCGCGATCTATCTGCTCGTGATGCTGGCCTGGCCGTTCACGCCATGGCGCTTTCTGTATGCCGTATGGCCGCTGATCGTGCTCTGCATGGGCGCGGCGGTCGCCTGGGGCGCCCGCCTGCCGGCGCGGGCGGCGCGGAGCGCGGTCGTCGCCGCCACCGCGGTGCTGCTGCTCGGCATGGCGCGCGCCGAAGTGCGGAGCGACGCCGCGCGCTCGTGGCGCAGCGGCGCGGCCAACGCCACCGCCGCCATCGGGCCGCTCGTGCGCTGGGTCTCGTCCAACACATCGCCGTCCGACGTCGTCGCCGTGGACGGCGAACAGCTCGTGTACCTGTTCACCGGCCGCACCGCGGTGCCGATCGTGCCGTTCACGGCGGCGGAATACGTCACGCCGCGCACGACGGCCATGAACGCGGCGTCGATCGCGCAACTGCTGCGCGCCGTGCCCGTGAATTACCTGGTGACGATCGCGCCGCCGCTGCGCGATGCGGCGCGACTCGTCGCGCAACGCGACACCACGGCCGGCGCGCCCCGGCTCCGCGCGCTCGGCGCCGTCGGGGCCGGTGAGGCGTTCCGGGTTCAGAACCGGTAGCTGATCGACAGGTAGCTCTGCCCGTCGTGCAGGCCGGGCCCCGACTCCCGATAGAGCGAGAACAACAGGTAGATCGACGGGCCGATGCCCCAGTCCGCGTCGAAGCTGCCCCAATTCACGCGCGACGCGCCCGGGCCCATGATCGGCGTGACCGACGTGCGCACGCCCCCGGTGAGTTCCAGGTGCACCAGATCGAACGGGTTCGCTTCGGCCGATGCCGACTGCAGCGTGCCGCTCGACATCTGGCCCGTGTAGCGCGTGGCGCGCAGATGGACGCCGAGTTGCAGCGGGGTCAAGCGCATGACACTCGCCGCGCCGGTGTACGACTGCGCCGTGCCCGCCAATCCTCCGCTCGAGGTGCGTTCGTCGGCGCTCACCCGGAATCGGCCGCGCATGTTGAGCGACGCGCCCGCCCACACGCCCTGCCGGAAGCTGGCGTCGAACGCCGCCTCGGGATTCAGATAGTCGGTATAGAGGCGAACGTTGCGGCGGTTGTCCACGCCTCCGTACAGGCTCACCGCGTCGGTCACGGCGTACTGGGCGGTGGCGAATGTGGCCGTGGGCGTCGTCGTGGAATGTTCCTGCACGGCCCGCCATCCGCGGTTGATGTCCAGCTCCTGCGTGGCGTAGAGCGTCAACCGCGGGCCGGCATACATGGCCGACAGATAGCTGAATTCGCGGTCGATCTGCCCCATGGTGTACGCGCCCACGCCGCCCAGGGTCAGCGACCACACCGGGAGCGCGAGCGACGCGTTGTGCCACTGCACGTACGCGCCGTACTCGCGCGTCGAATCGGAGAAGCCGAACGTCGCTACGCTCGGCTCGAATCCGCCGAACGCGCCGACGCTCCACCGGCGTCGAGCGTAGTCCAGACCGACGCCGTCGAACAGGCCCACCGACGAGCTGCTGGACGAGAACTGCCGCCCGACGGTGGCCGTGGCCGGCGACCCGGCGGGGTTCCAGATCAGCGCCGCCTTGTACACGTGCGTGACGTTGAGCGGGTACGTCGGCGCCGGGTGCGTGCTGTCCGGCGGCGGGAGGATCGACCGCTGCGCGCGGACGTCCACGGCGAGCCCGAGCGACGAGCCGGACAGATGCATGCCGTCGAGCCGCACGTCGAACGCGGGCTGCGTCATCATCCCGGCCGGTCCGGTACCCGCATCCACGACCAGATACCGCACGCCGATGCGGCCGCGCAGCGCGTTGCCGGCGCTCCACGGGCGCGCGGACGCGGCGGCGAGCGGCGAGGCCGGCGCGGCCGCGGCCGGCGGCGCCGGCACCGGCACCGGCGTGAACCGCACCGAGTCGCCCACGGCGATAGGCGGCCCGCTGCTGCGCACGATCGTGCACGCCGCGCTGCTCGAAGAGATGTATTCCACCGCCAGCTCGGCGATGACCACCGTATCGCGCACCACGTCGAGGCGGCTGCCCTGCCGCAAGCCGTCCCTGGCGCCCGCGTCGATGTACACGGACGGTCCGCTGATGTAGCTCACGTGCGCCCACCGCGGGGGCGCGGCGCCCGGATGCGCCGCCCCCGTGGCCTGGGCGGAGAGTGCGCCGCTCCAGAGCCCGAGCCATCCGGCGAGGATGGCGCCCAGGCCCGGCCAGCGCGCTGCGCCGCGCACGCGACTCATCCGCCCTGCCCCCTCGGGTGGCACGCGTAGCAGGCGTTGCTCTCGTACCGGTATCCGGACACGCCGCTATGGTGCGAATCGGTGGTCGCCTGCGCATGGCACGCGCCGGTGCAGGTGAACACGGCGAAGTTGGTCGGCGACGTATGACAGTCCGCGCATTGCGTCCATCGGTTCTGGTGCGTTCCCGAATAGATCGGGAAGAACGAGCCGTCGTGGTTGAACGTGGCGCCGGACCAGGTCGTCGTCGTGTGGCACTGATCGCACGTCTGCGGAAAGCCCGCCGCGGCATGCGCCGGATTGTTCGTGCCGTTGTAGTCCGTGAGGTGACACGACACGCAGGCGGTCGGCTTGCCGGCGTACACGCCATCGCCATGGCAGGCATTGCAGGCCAGAGTCACGTGCGCCCCCGTGAGCGGGAACTTGGTGGCGTTGTGGTCGAACGTCGCGCTCGTCCAGTTGGTGGTGCTGTGGCAGAGCTCGCACGTCGTCGGGAACCCCGCCGCGGCGTGGGGCGGACTCGACGTCTTCGCGTAGTCCGCCTGGTGACACGACACGCACGCGGTCGGCTTGCCAGCGTACACGCCGTCGCCGTGGCACGCGTTGCAGGCCACCGCCAGATGCGCGCCCGTGAGCGGGAACTTGGTGGCGTTGTGGTCGAACGTCGCGCTCGTCCAGTTGGCGGTGCTGTGGCACGTCTCGCACGTGGTCGGGAATCCCGCCGCGGCGTGGGGCGGGCTCGACGTCTTCGCGTAGTCCGCCTGGTGACACGACACGCACGCCGTGGGTTTGCCCC
>DATLTC010000030.1 GCA_035533755.1 Gemmatimonadaceae bacterium | reverse complement strand
CCGCGCCGCCGAGAGCACCGCCACCACCCCCGACGCGTTGTCCACGGCGCCGGGCGAATCGTTGCCGGTGCCCACGAACATCAGCAGCGCGCCGCCCACCGCGCCCACCGCCCCCGAGATCCACAGTTGCGGCCAGCCGCCAACGCCGGCCACGCCCGCCGCCGAGAGCGCCATGGCGACGACCCACGCCGCGATGGTGAGCGACGCACCCGCGGCGCGCAGCGCCAACGGATATCGCTGGGATTTCGAATCCAGGTGCGCCACCAGCCAGAGGCCGGGCGTTTCGCTGCCCCGCGTGGCCTCGAGGTTCACGCCGCGCGCTCGAGCGGCCGGCACGCGCAACGCCCACGCGCTCGACAGCCAACGCGCGAGTCCGGCCAGCAGCAGGACGCCGGCGGCCGCGGCGGCCAGCGTCCATCCCGCCCCGCGTGCCCGGGCCACCGCGAGCGTGCCGCCGAGCAGGGCGATGGACGTCAGCCCCACGGCCGGCATGCCGCACCGCGCCGGCAGCGCGGAGTACGCGAACGGCTGCTCGCGCACCGCGAATCCCATGTCACGCAACACGCCCGCGCAGTGCCGGCGCGCCGAGGCCAGGTCGTCGGTTCCGGTGAATCGCGGACGGGCCGCGAGCGCGCGCAGCAGCGCGACGTCGTCGGCGGCCGTCACGTTCAGGAAGCGGCCGCGCGCACTCCCTGCGCCAGTAGTTCGCGGACCTTGGCCGCATCCGGCGCGGACAGCGGCCGCAGCGGGCTGCGCACCGGACCGCCGTGCAGCCCCACCGCGTCCATCGCCGCCTTCACGCCGGCCACGCCCAGCGAGCCCACGATCGTGGACGCGAGCAACGCGAGGCGCGCCTGCGCCGCGGCGGCGGCGGCGTCGTCGCGCGCCAGCGTGCGCTCGTACACGGCCAGCGACAGTTCGGGCGCGAACAGCGCGACGGCGAGGATGCCCCCCACCGCTCCGGCACCGAGCGCCGCGTGCAGTTGCGCGCCGCTGCCGGTGAGCACGGCAAAATCCCGGCGCTGCGCATTGATGTACACCGACATCAGGTCGCGATCGCCCGAGCTGTCCTTGATGCCGATGATGTTCCGGTGCGACGCCAGTTCGGTGACGATGGACGGCGAGATCGTGAACCCCACGTACTTGGGGATGTTGTACAGCACCACCGGGATCGGGCTCTCGTCGGCCACGCGGCGGAAGTGGCCGAGCAGGGCGTCGGCGGTCATCGCCGCCGTGTAGTAGTGCGGCGACACCACGAGCACCGCGTCGGCGCCGGCGGCGGCGGCCTGCCGGGCGCGCTGCAGCGTGACGCGCGTGGACTCGGCGCCGGCGCCGGCCAGCAGCAGCCGGTCGCGCGGCGTGACGGCGCGCGCCGCCTCCACCAGCCGGCCGCGTTCCGTCTCGTCGAGCAGCACCGCCTCGCCCGTGGATCCGGCCACGACGATGCCGTGCAGCCCCGCGGCGAGGTGGGCGCGCACGTTGGCCGAGAAGGCGTCGAGATCCAATTCACCCGAGGCGCGATCGAACGTCGAGACGACCGGCGCCAGAATGCCCTTGAGCACCATGGTCACTGGCCCATGAAGTCGAGCCCGCCGGACTGCATGCCCTCGAGCGTCGGCACCTCGGCGGCCGGCGCCGCCGCGGCCTGTGCTTCGGCGTCCTCGATGTGCGCCACCTGCATGGACTGCGACAGGCGGCCGAACATCCGCAGCTTCAATTCGAAGTCCGACGGATTGGTGGACGCGGCCATCGCCGTCTCGAACATGACTTCCTTGGACCGCACGAGGTCGGCGAGGTGCTGGTCGAACGTCTGCATGCCGTACTGCTCGCGCCCCGCTTCGATGTAGTCGCGGATCTCGCCGATGCGCTTGCCGTCGGCGATCATGTCGCGCACCGCGGGCGTGACGATCAGGATCTCGGCGGCCACGGCGCGTCCGTTGCCGTCGCGGCGCTTGAGCAGACGCTGCGACACCACGGCGTGCAGCGACTCGGCCAACCGGATGCGCACCACCTCCTGCTCCTCCGGCGGGAACATCGCCATCACGCGGAGAATGGTGCTCTGCGCGTCGGGCGTGTGCAGCGTGGAGATCAGCAGGTGGCCCGTCTCCGCCGCCTTCATCGCCGTGTCGATCGTCTCGGCGTCGCGGAGTTCGCCGATCATGATCACGTCGGGATCCTGACGCAGCGCCGCCCGCAGGCCCATCTTGAAGTCCGGCGTGTCGAGCCCGATCTCCCGCTGCGTCACCGCCGAGTTGATGTCCTTGTGCTGGAACTCGATGGGATTCTCGAGCGTGAGAATGTGCCGGTTCTCGTGCTGATTGATGTAGTTGACCAGCGCCGCCATCGTGCTCGACTTGCCCGAGCCCGTCACGCCGGTCACCAGGACCATGCCGCGCTCGGCCTGCGCCACCCGGGCCAGCACCGGCGGCAGCCGCAGCTTCTCGAACGTCGGCACCTCGAACGGGATCACGCGCATCACGATCATGAACGTGCCGCGCTGCCGCATGATGTTCACGCGGAACCGGCCGATGCCCGCCGCTTCCCACGAACAGTCATAGTCGGTGAGCTTGTCGATGCGCGCCTTGTCGTCCTCGCTGCTCATCAGGTGGAGCGCGATGGCCCGCGTCTGTTCCGGCGTGAGCGCCTGCTTGGTGAGCGCCACGAGCTTGCCGTGGATGCGCGCCCGGAACACGTCGCCCGCCTTGATGTGGAGGTCGGACGCCCCCCGGTCCACGGCCGCCTTGATGATCTTTTCCATGCTCAGTATCCCGCGTGCTTGTCCACGAGGTTGCGCAACGGCTCACCCCGGACATACCGGCTCCAGTTGTCCGCGAACAGCGTCAGCTGGCGGGGCCAGAAACGCAGGGGGGACACAGCCGACACATGGGGGGTGAGCAGCGCCGAACGAAGCTGCCACAGCGGGCTCGACGGCGCCAGGGGTTCCTCGGCGAACACATCGAGCACCGCCCCGCGCAGCCGCCCCGCTCGCAGCCGCTCCACCAGGGCCGCCTCGTCCACCAGCGTGCCCCGCGCCACGTTCACCACGATCGCGTTGGCCGGCAGCAGGTCCAGCCGGGCCGCGCCCAGCAGCCCGCGCGTGCCCCCCGTGGCCGGCGCCGCCACCACCACCACGTCGGCGCGCGGCAGCTCGGCGTCGATCGCGTCGGGCCCCACCACGCGGGCGAATCCCGGCGGCACACCCTGTTCGGGACGCCGCCGCACGCCCACGCACGTGGCCCCCAGCGCCGAGAACCGCGTGGCCACCTCCGACCCGATGCCCCCCGCGCCGATCACCAGCACGCGGCAGTCGGCCACCTCGCGCAGGGGAGACTCGCCCGACACGAAGAACGACTTGCTCCACGTGCCCGCCCGCTGCTGATCCACCGCCACGTCGAGCCCGCGCAGGAAGTGCATCACCCCGGCGAGCACCGATTCGGCGATCGGCGGGCCATGCACTCCCGCCGAATTGGTGAGCAGCACGTCGCTCGCCACCATCTCGGGAAACAACAGCCCTCCCATCCCGGCGGTGGCGGAGTGGACCCAGCGCAGCCGCGAGCCGGCCGCGAACAGCGGCCGCGAGATGCCGAATCCGAAGTACGCCTCGGCCTGCGCGATCGCGGCCAGCGCTTCGTCGCTCGGCGTCTGCGATCCATCGCCGTCGGACATCGTGGCGGCGCGCACGAAGCGCACGCCCCATCCCGGCGGCGCCGCCGCCCGGATGACCGCCTCGCCCTCCGGCTTCAGCGCCCAATTGCGCGACGTCGACGCCAGATCGACGACGAGCAGTCGCTCGGGATTACCCGACATGGAAGTGGAAGACGTCATCCCGTTTCATCATGTGGTCGCGCGCCTCCTCGAACTGGCGCGACGGTCCGCTGAGCCGCAGTTCGAACGTGCGGTCGCCCACGTGATCGAAGATCGCATGCTCCAACACGCGGATACCCGCCCGGTGGAGCGTGGCCGACACGTCATCGAGGGACGTGCCCGGCTGAGCGCGGATCGTGGCGTTCACGGTGCGCCGCGCCCGCCGCAGCCAGTGCTCCAGCGTCCCCATGCCGCTCAGCACGATCATGACCAGCGCGCCGGCGCCGAGCGCCTGCACGTAGAAGCCGGCCCCCACCGTGGCGCCGATGGCCGCCACCACCCAGATCGTCGCCGCCGAGGTGAGGCCAATGATCGTCCCCCGCGCCTGCATGATCGTGCCCGCGCCAAGAAATCCCACGCCGGTCACGATCTGGGCCGCGATGCGCGTCACGTCGCCATAGGGATGGCCGTCGGGCGAGAATCCGATGTCGCCAACCACGATCGACAGGTGCATGAACAGCGCCGCGCCCACGCAGATCAGGATGTTGGTGCGCAGCCCGGCCGGCTTGCCCGCGACCTCGCGCTCCAGTCCGATCGCCCCGCCCAGCAGGATGGCCACCACGAGCTTGGCCAGCAGCTCCACCTGGAACGTGGCGACGAAGGCCTCCATCAGTCGAGCCCCATCCGCTCGCGCACGTCGCGCATCGTCTGCTGGGCAATGGCGCGGCAGGCGCCGGCGCCGGCGGCGAGCACGTCGTCCACCCGCTCCGGATGCTCCCGCAACTCCGCGGCCCGCCGGCGAATCGGCACCAACTCCTGCTCGATGGATTCGAGCAGCACCTTCTTGCAGTCGATGCACCCCCACCCCGCGGTCGTGCACTGCTCGTACACGTGCTTCACCGTGTCCGGCGGGCTGAAGGCCTGATGCAGGCGGTAGATGTTGCACACCTCGGGGTGGCCCGGATCGGTGCGCTTGACGCGGGCCGGATCGGTGACCGCGGGACGCAGCTTGGCCCAGATCTCCTCGCTCGACTCCAGCAGGCCGATCGTGTTGCCCATGGACTTGGACATCTTGGCCTGGCCGTCGAGCCCCATCACGCGCCGCGTGGGCGCCAGCAGCGGCTGCGGCTCGGGAAAGTAGTCCTCGCCGCGCGCGAACGCCGCGTTCCACCGCCGCGCGATCACGCGCGACAGTTCCAGGTGCTGCACCTGGTCCTCGCCCACCGGCACGAGATCGGCGCGATAGAGCAGGATGTCGGCCGCCTGGAGCACCGGGTACATGAGCAGCCCCGCGCTCACGCTCTCCTGGCGGCTCGCCTTCTCCTTGAACTGGGTCTGCCGCTCCAGCTCGCCCAGCGGCGTGATGGTGTTGAAGATCCACTGCAGTTCGGTATGTTCACGAACGGCCGACTGCACGAACACCGTCGCCACGTCCGGATCCACCCCGGCCGCCAGCAGCGAGGTCGCCATGTCGCGGCGCCGCACGCGCAGCAGGTCGGGATCGTACGCCACCGTGATGGCGTGATAGTCCACGATGCAGATGATCGTCGGGTGCTGGTGCTGCAATTGCACCCAATTCTTCACGGCCCCGAGGTAGTTGCCGATGTGCAGCTCGCCCGAAGGCTGTATTCCGCTGAAAATTCGAGACATTTCGTGAAGCTATGAGCGCACCGGAGCCCTCGCAAGCAACGCCGACACTCCCGGACGCCGCGCGCGTCGAACGCCGCGCGCTCCTGGCCACCTGCGTGGCGGCGGCGGTCCGCGGCGCCGAGATCGTCCGGGCGGGCGCCGCCAACCTGGACCAGCTCACCTGGGACACCAAGTCCCCCGCCGATTTCGTGAGCGACGTGGACCGCGCCTCGGAGCGTGCCATCGCCGGCATCATCGGGGAACGACACCCCGACGCCCGGCTCGTGGGCGAGGAATTCTCCCCCGACGGCGCCGCCGACCTGTCCGGCCTGTCGTTCGTGGCCGATCCGCTGGACGGCACCACGAACTTCCTGCACGGGTATCCGTGGTACGCGGTGTCCATCGCCGCCGTGGTCGACGGCAACCCGGTGGCCGGCGCCGTGCTCAACGTGGCCACGGGCGAGCTGTTCACGGCCACCGCCGGCGGCGGGGCCCGGCGCAACGGCGAACCGATCGCCGTCTCGCGCGAGACCCAACCGCTGCGCAGCCTCATCGGCACGGGGTTCCCGTTCAAGCACGCCCACCTGGTGGAGCCCTACATGGCCAGCCTGCCCACCATCATGCGCGGCACCGCGGGCGTCCGCCGCGCCGGCGCCGCGGCGCTGGACCTGGCCGACGTGGCGTGCGGGCGGTTCGACGCCTTCTGGGAGCTGATGCTCGCCCCCTGGGACATCGCGGCCGGCGTGCTGCTGGTCCGCGAGGCCGGTGGCCTGGCCACCGACCTCCAGGGCGGCCCGGCGCGGATCGGCCATGGCCCGCTCGTGGCCGGCAACCCCGCCATGCATGCGTGGCTGCTGCGCCAGTTGGGAGCCGGATCGGCCATCGGCGCCGCCGGCGGCCGTTGACAGGAGCCCTGCCCGGCAGGTTAACTGCGAACGTCGGCTCCCGCCGCCCTCACCCCCTTCTGCCTCCCGCTCATGCGCCTTGTCGAATGTGTACCCAACTTCTCTGAGGGGCGCCGCCCCGACGTGGTGACCGCGATTCGCGACGCCATCGCCGCGGTGGAAGGCACGCACATCCTCGACGTCTCGTCCGACGCGTCGCACAATCGCAGCGTGATCACGTTCGTGGCGCCGGTGGAGCGCGCCGTGGACGCCGCGCTGGCCGGCATGCGCGCGGCGCGCGAGCGGATCGATCTCACCACGCACTCGGGCGAGCACCCGCGCATCGGCGCCACCGACGTCGTGCCGTTCATCCCACTCGAAGGCACGACGATGGAGGATTGCATCGCGCTGGCGCGCCAGTTGGGCGAGCGCGCGGGGCGCGAGCTGGAGATCCCCGTCTTCCTGTACGAGCGGGCCGCCACGCGGCCCGACCATGAGAACCTGGCCGACGTGCGCCGCGGCGAGTTCGAGGCGTTGCGCGACGAGATCGGCAAGACTCCCGCCCGCACGCCCGACTTCGGGCCGGCCCGCGTGCATCCCACGGCCGGCGCCACCGCGGTGGGCGCCCGGCCCTTCCTCGTGGCCTACAACGTCTATCTGGGTCCGGCGTCCAATCTCCCGATCGCCAAGCAGGTGGCCAAGGCCGTGCGCGGCTCGTCGGGGGGGCTCCGCTACGTGAAGGGGCTGGGCCTCGAGGTGGACGGCCAGGCGCAGGTGTCGATGAACCTCGTGGACACCGAGCAGACGCCGCTCCATCGCGCCTTCGACGTGGTGAAGATGGAAGCCGAAGCGCAGGGCGTGTCGCCCACCTGGAGCGAGATCGTCGGCCTGGTGCCCGAGCGCGCGTTGTTCGAGACCGCGGCGCGCCACCTGCAGCTGCGCGGATTCACGCCGGACGCCGTGCTGGAGCGCAAGGTGCGCGAGGTGGTGACGGGCGGCGTGTCGCTCGCGGCGTTCGTGGGCTCGGTGGCGGGGCCGGCGCCGGTGCCGGGCGGCGGCAGCGTGGCCGCGCACGTGGGGGCGCTGGGCGCCGCGCTGGCGCAGATGGTGGCCGGACTCACCGTGGGACGAAAGAAGTACGCCGCGGTGGACGCCGAGATGCGCGACGTGGCCCGCGACGCGGCGGCGCTGGTGGCCGAACTCTCCACGCTGGTGGACCGCGACGCCGGGTCGTACGCCGCGGTGTCGGAGGCGTACAAGCTGCCGCGCGAGACCGAGGCCGACCAGGCGCGCCGCGCGCAGGCCATCACCGACGCGCTCCTCGGCGCCGCGCAGGTGCCGCTGGAAACGGCCCGCGCCTGCGTGCAGGTGTGCCGGCTGGCGGCCGCCGTGGCCGCCCGGGGAAATACGAACGCCGTGTCCGACGCCGCCGTGGCCGCCCTGCTCGCCGAGGCGGCGTGCAAGGGCGCCGCCTACAACGTGCGCATCAACGTCTCATCGCTCGACGATCCGTCGCGCGGCACGGCGCTGTCGGCCGCCGCGGCCGATCTCGTGGCGCAGGCGGGCGCGCTGAGCGCCCAGGCCACGCAGATGGTGGACCGGGCGATCGGCGGCTGACCCGCGGCGCGCGCTACCGCGTGGGGCCGTAGATGCCGTTGAACAGGAACTTGAAGGTGCCGTGCGGCTGTCCGCGGAACAGGATCTCCGGCCCGAACAGGTACAGGTGGCCGCTGCCCACCCGCGCCGCCGCCACCGCCACCCCGCCCTTCAGGTAGCCCTGGCCCCACGCCCATCCGCTGCGCAGCGGCGTGGCCGAATCGAACCACGCCACGGGCTCGAGGCCGCGCACGCCGGCATCGGGATCGAGGCGGAACACGGGTGAGTTGTCGAAGAACACGTCCACGTGGCGGGCCATGCCGGCGCCGAGCACGCTCGTCGTGTCCACCGTGGTCTCCAGCACGCTGCCCGGCACGTAGAACTGCTCGCCCGTGAGCGGGTGCACGTCGCCGTTGGGCAGGCGCTCCACGAGTTGGTTGCTCAGCGGCAGCCCCAGATCGTACGCGATGCCGGTGGAGCTGCCCACCGCCAGCACCGTGCCGCCGTCCTGCATGAACTCCCGGAGTTGCGGCACCGTCTGCTGCGCCGTCAGGCTGCCCAGCATGTGCTGGTACGCCGCCGGGACGTCGGCCGGTCCACGCCCTCCGCCGCGCCCGCCACGGCTCGCCGCGCCGCTCTGGAACCCGGCGTCCACGAAGATGATCGCGTCGTACCTGGCGCGGAGATTGCCCGCGTCGAGATCCTTGGGATACACCACGTGATATGGAAACTCGAATTGCTCGAGTTCGAACCGCGTCCACCCCGACGGCATCGAGCCGCCGTACTGATCATACAGCGCGATGCGCTGCGGACGCAGTCTGGAGGCGCCGGCGCCCGGCGTCGCCGATACGCCGGTGAAGCTCACGCCCAACTGCGCCGCCGCCGTCCGGATCACGGGCAGCGCCGCGCTCGACGCCGCCACGTAGAACGTGCCGGCGGGGTACGTCGTGCCGCCCGCCGGGAGCGGGCGCTCGAGCCAGTAGACGTCCGCGTGGGCCGCGAGCAGGCGGTTGATCACCGTGAACGCGTCGTTCTCGGCGTGGCTGAACACGAATCCCGCGGCGCCCTCGGCGTTGGCCACCGTCCCCGCCACCGGCCGGGCCAATCCTTCCACCGGCTGGAACGGTCCGTCGAAGCCGTCGAGGATGCGATCGAAGCGCACGCCCATCTGGTAAGCCAGCGTCCACCCCGCGTTGTCATACGGCCGGGTGGGCGACGCGCCGGGATAGGCGAAGTCGTTGGGGTAGTCCTGCGGCTCGAACATGTCGAGGATCTGCGGGCGGAACGCCTGCGCCGTCTTGATGACGTACGAGTCCCGGGGATACGTGCGGCCGTTCACCGTGAAGGCGGCCGTGGCCCGGAGCACGGTCACGCCGTTGTACCGGAGGGCGTTGATGAACCGGGTGACCGTGGGAAAGTCCGGCTGGTCGGACGGCATGATGTAGCCGCGCGGATCGCGGTCGGCCGGATTGTGCAGGATCTGGCCGTACAGCGCGTCGCTCACGGCGCCGCCGCGTCCGCCACGGCCCGCCGCCGCGGCGCCACGCCCATTGGCTGGCCCCCGCTCGGCGGCCGCTGCCGAATCCACCGCGGCGATGCGCGTGGGCGTGGTCGTCCAGCTGTCGCGGCTGCCCCGCTCGATGGAGTTCTTGCCCATCTCGTAGATGCCGTACAGGAATTCGTCGCGGCGCCGCGACGCGATGTCCAGCACCGCGTAGTTGGCGCTCACGGAATAGTCCACCGACTGCTTGAAGTGCCAAACCTGCGGCGCCACGGGATACGGCAGGTCGCCCCGCGGCAACTGCATGGCCGGCACGAACGGAATGCGCGACGGCGTGGGGTTGCCGATCGTCTCCGTGAGCAGCCCGATCATGTTGTGGAAATACACCTCGGTGCGCAGGCCGCCGTTCCACCACGTGGAGTAGCTCGACCCCGAACGCATCGTGAACCCCGGCTTGTGTTCCACGGTGAGCCGGTTGTGGATGGCGGAACCCACGAGGTCGATCCCCATCACCACCAACGGATCGAAGTTGTAGTTGAACGGATCGCGGAACGGCGGCGAGAACATCACGGCGCCCGCCGGCCCCGTCTGATGGTGGTTGTAGACGATCTGCGGGAACCAGTCCCAGTACATCACGCGCGAATCGTTCTGCGTCTCCGGCAGGTTCACCATGTAGAAGTCGCGATTGTCGTCGTGCCCCGCGTACTTCTCGTAGAGCCGCGGGATGCTCATGTTCCGCTTGAGCGTGTCCGGCTCCTGCATGTACCAGTCGGCCACGAGCTGCATCCCGTCGGGATTCACGTTGGTCAGCAGCACGATGTCGTCGCGCAGGATGCGCATCGTCTCGGGGTCGGTGCGCGACAGCAGGTCGTACTGGGTCTGGATGAGCTGCGACGGGCCCAGCACCTCGGTGGCGTGCAACCCGCCGTCGATCCACACCACCGCCTTGCCCTCGTCGGCCAGGGCGTGCGCCTGCGCGTCGGTGAGCCCCTCGGCCAGCGCCAGCCGGCGCGCGATCTCCTGGTAGCGGCTCAGGTGCTTCATGTTCTCCGGCGCCGACACGATGAGCGTGTACTGCGTGCGCCCCTCGGCCGTCTTGCCGATGTCCACGAGCTTCGCCCGGTCGGACTCACGGGCCAGCTTCTGGAGGTAGGCCACGTACTGGTCGTAGTTGGGCAGCCAGTAGTCGTCGCCGATGTCGTGCCCGAACTGCGCCTTGGGGCTGGTGACGTGCCCCTGCGCCTGCAACACGCTGGCGGCGAGCAGGAGCGGGAGGACGAGGGCGCGGGAGAGCGACCGCATCGGGGGGACCTCCAGAGGGGGAACGGTGGCGCCGGCGCGCCGCGGGGGCGCGGCCGGATCACGGGACGGGGACTCCGGAGAGACTACGCCGCCGGCGCGCCGACCGCTGGCCCGCCCCGCTAGGCGGCGGTGAGGATCTGCGGCCCGTCCTCGGTGATGGCCACCGTGTGTTCGAAATGCGCCGACCGCGACCCATCGGCGGTGACGATCGTCCATCGGTCGTCCAGCGTCTTCACCGCGTGGCCACCCACGTTCACCATCGGTTCGATGGCGATCGTGAGCCCGGCGTTCAGCTTGGCCCCGCGGTGCGGCTTGCCGAAGTTCGGCACCTGCGGCTCCTCGTGCATCGCCGCGCCCACGCCGTGCCCCACCAGATCGCGCACCACCGAGAATCCCGCCGCCTCCACCACCGCCTGCACCGCGGCGCCGATGTCGCCCACGTGGCCGCCCACCTGCGCCGCCGCGATCCCGGCCTTGAGCGATTCCTGCGTCACCGCCAGCAGCCGTTTGGTCTCGGCGTCCACCGCGCCTACCGGCACCGTGATCGCGGCGTCGGTGAACAGGCCCTTGTAGCCCACGCCCACGTCGAGCGAGACGATGTCGCCTTCGTGGAGCAGGCGCTTCTTGGACGGGATGCCGTGGACGATCTCCTCGTTGATCGAGATGCAGACGCTGCCCGGGAAGCCGTACAGGCCCTTGAACGCCGGCGTCGCGCCGGCGTGGCTCCGGATGAACTCCTCGGCGATGGCGTCGAGCTCGTACGTCGAGATGCCGGCGCGCACCGACTTGCGCAGGAGCTTGTGCGTGGCGGCCAGGATCTTCCCGCCATGGGCCATCAGGTCGATCTCGCGGGGCGACTTGAGCTTGATCATCAGCGGAGCGCCTCGAGCGCGCGGGCCGAGACGGCGTCCACCGTCCCCACCGCGTTCACCGTCACGACCTTGGTGCCGTGCGTCCGATACCAGTCGAACACCGGCTTCGTCTGCGCCTCGAACACCGCCAGCCGGGTCCGGATGGCCTCCGGCTCGTCGTCCTTGCGCCGCATCAGGCGGCCGCCGCACTTGGGGCACGGATCGCCCACGGCGCCGGTCATGTACGGCGTCTGGCAGCCGGCACACACCAGCCGGCTGCTCAGGCGGTGCACGATCTCGTCGTTGGGCACGTCGAAGTTGACCACGGCGTCCACCTGCCGCCCCAGCGCGCGCAGGGCATCGCGCATCCCTTCGGCCTGCGGCACGGTGCGCACCACCCCGTCGAGGATCACGCCCTTGGCGTAGGCGGGGGCCGACAGCGCCTGTCCCACGATGCCCAGGATCACGGCGTCGGGCACCAGCGCGCCCTTGTCCATGTAACCCTTGGCCTCGAGGCCGAGGGGCGTACCCGCCTGGGCGGCCGCGCGGAGCACGTCGCCGGTGGCGAGGGTGGGCACGCCCAGCGATTGGGCGAGCCGGGGGGCTTGCGTGCCCTTCCCGGAACCGGGCTTACCAAACAGGACGATGTTCATGACTCGAAGAATGGCACAGAACACGCGCGGGGGGAATGGAACGCAAAACCCCGGCACGAGGTTGCTCGTGCCGGGGTTCGCGACTGCAGGATCTGGGGCGCACCGGCCGCGGCCTTAGAACCCGCCGCCCAGGTTCGACGCGCCGCCGCGGGATTTGACGCGGCCCTTCTTCATGAAGCCGTCGTATTTCCGCAGGAGCAGGTGCTGTTGCATCTGCTGCAGCGTGTCGAGCGCCACGCCGACCACGATCAGCAGCGACGTGCCGCCGAACACGAACGGGACGTTGACGAGTTGCGTGAGCCAGATCGGGAACAGCGCGATCGCGGTGAGGAACAGCGCGCCGGGCAGCGTGATCCGCGACACGACCGCGTCGATGTACTCCGCCGTCTTGGCGCCCGGCTTCACGCCGGGAATGAACCCGCCCTGCTTCTTCAGGTTCTCCGCCAGGTCCACCGGATTGAAGATGATGGACGTGTAGAAGTACGTGAAGAACATGATCAGGATGCCCGACGCGGCGTAGTACCAGCCCGAGCCCGGCGCGAACAGGTCCGCCATGTCCTTGAGGCGCTGGTTGCCCATGAACTGCGCGATCGCGGCCGGCACGACGATGACCGACTGGGCGAACACGATCGGCATCACGCCGGCCGCGTTGATGCGGAGCGGGATGTAACTTCGCGACGCCTCGCGCATGCGCCCGCGCGCCATCGTGCGCTGCGGAATCTGGATGAGCACCTTGCGGGCGCCGATCGTGACCAGCACCACGCCGGCCACCACGGCCACCATGATCACCGTGACCACGAGCAGCGAGAACGCGCCCACCGCGCCCGTAGTGAGGTAGGTGTACGTCTGGCCGATGCCCGGCCAGATGCGTTGGACGATCGAGAAGAAGATCATCAAGCTGGCGCCGTTGCCGATGCCGTTCTCGGTGATCTGCTCGCCCAGCCACATCACGAAGATGGCGCCCGTGGTGAGGAAGAACGTCATCTGCAGGCGGAAGAGCAGGCCCGGGGCCGCCACCACGCCCGGCAGCCCTTCGGCGAACATCGCGAACCCGTACCCCTGCACCGCGGCCAGGGCCACCGTGCCGTAGCGGGTCCACTCGTTCACTTTCTTCCGGCCCTCTTCGTCCTTCTGCATCTTCTCCACCTGCGGCACCACGGCGCCGGCAATCTGGAAGAAGATGCTCGACGAGATGTACGGCATGATGCCGAGGGCGAACACGGTGGCCCGCGACAGCTGGCCGCCGGTGAACAGGTCGTACAGGCCGAGCAGGCTGCCGCCACCGCCGGACTGATTCTTGAAGAAGTCCATCAGCCCCACCGGATTCACGCCGGGGGACGTCACGTGCGCGCCGATCCGGTAGATCAGCAGGCACAGCAGCGTGAACAGGATCTTCTCCTTCAGCTCGGGGGTGCGGAACAACCCCTGAACCGCCGCGACCGGGTTCGTCTGCGCCATGTTACTCCTCGACGCGGCCCCCGGCCGCGACAATCTTTTCGCGGGCGCCGGCGCTGACCTTGAGTCCGCGCACCGTCACCGCCTGCGTGATCTCGCCATTCGCCAGGATCTTGCCGGGGCCCTTCTTGGCCCGGATCAGACCGGCGACGACGAGCGTCTCGGTGGTGATCTCGGTGCCCGCCGGCAGCTGCGCCAGGTCGTTCAGCCGCACGATCTGCGACTCGACGCGGAACGGATTGGTGAACCCGCGCTTGGGCAGGCGCCGCGTGAGCGGCATCTGGCCGCCCTCGAACTGCGGCTTGCCGCCGCCCGGGCCGTGATGGCCGGCGCGCGCCTTCATGCCCTTGTGGCCCTTGCCCGATGTCTTGCCCGTGCCCGAGCCCGGACCGCGGCCCAGCCGCTTGCGGTCCCGATGCGCGGCCGGTGCGCCCGCCAGATTGTGCAGGCCGATCTTTTCCGAGTTGCTCACCTGATCACCCCTCCACCGGCGTCACTTCGATGAGATGACGCACCTTCTTGATTTGACCGCGCAGCGACGGGGAATCCTGGTGCACGACGGCATCCTGGTGGTGCTTGAGCCCGAGTGCTTCGAGCGTCAGGCGCATGCGCCAGGAATGGCCGATCTCGCTCCGCACCTGGCGGATGCGCACCTTCCCCTTCGTCATGTCGTTCTTCGCAGTGTGCTTCGGCCCCTTGGTGGGGTGCCACACGAACGTCCGCGGCATTAGACGGCCTCCTTCATCCGGGCCCGCGAACGGTACCCGAGGCTCGCCGGCTCCACACCGCGCTCGCGCGCGATCTGTTCCACGGTCGTCAGATGCTGCAGCCCGTCCATCGCCGCCCGCACCATGTTGTGCGGATTCGTCGAGCCGAGGCTCTTCGTGAGAATGTCGGACACGCCCGCGCACTCCATGACCGCGCGCACGGCGCCACCGGCGATCACGCCGGCACCGGGCGCGGCCGGCTTCATCAACACGCGGCCGGCACCGAAGTGACCCGTCACCGCATGCGGAATCGTCGCTCCCGTGAGCGGAATCTGCACCATGTTCCGGCGCGCCGCCTCGACGGCCTTGCGCACGGCCTCGGAGACTTCGTTGGCCTTGCCCGACGCGAAGCCGACCTTGCCCTGTCCATCGCCCACCGCGACCAGCGCGTTGAACGAGAACCGCCGGCCGCCCTTCACGACCTTGGCCACGCGATTGATCGCGATCACGTTCTCGATGAGATCGCTGCCCTCGCCGCGGTCGCCGCGGGCATCGCCGCCACGACCGCCGCCCCGCGCATCGCGACCACCACCTTCACGATTGCCGCCGGGACCGCGGCCACCGCCGGGTCCACGCGCGCCGCCGCCAGGGCCGCCGCGTCCGCGACCACCGCCGCCGCCGCCGGGCCCACCGCGTCCACCGGGGCCACCACCGCCGCCCGGGCCGCCACGGCCACGACCGCCGCCGCCGCCACCACCGCCGCCACCGCCGCCACCGCCGCGGCGCGGGGCCGGACTCGACTGGCCCGGCTGGGTATTCGTCTCGGGACTCTGATTCTGTTCCATGTTAAAACTCCAGACCGCCCTCGCGGGCGCCGTCGGCCACCGCTTTCACGCGGCCGTGGTACTTGTATCCGGCGCGGTCGAAGACCACGCGCGTGATTCCCGCCGCTTTCGCCTTCTCGGCGATCGTCTTGCCGACCGCCGCCGACCGCTCGGACTTCTTGCCCTCGCTCACCGCCTGGCTGGTCACCGTGACCAGCGTGCGGTTGGACGCATCGTCCACGAGCTGCGCATAGATGTGCTTGAGCGAGCGGAACACCACGAGCCGCGGCCGCTCGGCCGTGCCCGTGACCGTCTTGCGGACCCGAAGGTGCCGGCGGACGCGCTTCTCGGAGCGCGTCTTTGGAATGATTGCCATTACTTGCCTCCCGCCTTGCCGGCCTTCCGCCGAACCTGTTCGCCCGCGTACTTGATGCCCTTGCCCTTGTAGGGCTCGGGGGGACGCAGGTTGCGCAGTTCCGCCGCCACCTGGCCCACGATCTCCTTGTCCGCGCCGTCGATCAGGATCTGCGTGGGCTGCGGCGCGGTGAGCTTGATGCCCTTGGGAGCCTTGTACTCGATCTGGTGCGAGAATCCGAGCGCCAGCTGCAGGCCGTACGGGCGCACTTCGGCCTTGTAGCCGACGCCCGTGATCTCGAGCTGCTTCTGATAGCCCTTGGTCACGCCCTCGACCATGTTGAACACCAGCGTCCGCGACAGGCCGTGCAGCGCCTTGTGGCGCTCCTCGTCCGACGGGCGGGTGACCTTGAGCACATCCCCTTCCAACGTGATGCCGATGTCCCGGTGCAGCGTGCGCGACAGCTCGCCCTTGGGTCCCTTGACCTGAACCGACGAGCCGTTGAGCGTCACGGTGACGCCCTTGGGCACCGGGATCGGCAGTCTTCCGATACGCGACATGGTGCCCCCTACCAGACGAAAGCGAGGAGCTCGCCGCCGGTGCGCTTGGCGCGCGCCTGGCGGTCGGACATCAGCCCCTGCGAAGTGGAGAGGATGGCAACGCCCAGCCCGTTGCGCACCCGCGGGATCTCCGTCACGCCCACGTACCGGCGGAGGCCGGGCGTGGACACGCGCTGGAGATTGCGGATCACGGATTGGCCGCCCGCGTATTTCAACCGCACGCGCAGCAGCTTCTTGCCGTCCTCGGTCTCGATCGTCTGGTAATCCTGAATGAAGTTCTCCTCCTTCAGGATCCGCGCGACCTCGGTCTTCATCTTGGATACCGGCATATCGACGCGGCGGTGCTTCGATCCGCAGGCGTTGCGGATCCGCGTCAGCATGTCGGCGATCGGATCAGTCATGCTCATGGTGTTCGTCCTGTTCTTCCGTCGTATCCACTCGCGCGGACGTGCGGAAATTGAAATGTGAACGTTGCAGCAACAACCATAACGGTAGGACGGTAGGACTGAGTGACGGTTGGACGGTAGACTGCGTTTGCGGTGTTCCCGTCCTACCGTCCTACGGTCCTACGGTCCCATCGTCCTACCAGCTCGCCTTCCGCACGCCCGGGATCATCCCGTTCAGCGCCAGCTCGCGGAAGCAGATACGGCACAGGCCGAACCGCCGCAGGAACGCCCGCGACCGGCCGCAGCGCCCGCAGCGATTGTGCTGCCGCACCGCGAACTTCGGCTTCCGCTTGCTCTTCTCGATCATGGCCTTTCGAGCCATCGCAATCTCTCCAGGTTTGGACGGCGCCTAGAGCAGGCGCCCGCCCTTCTTGTCTTCGCCCTTGAAGGGCATGCCCAGTTCTTTCAGGAGGCCCAGCGCATGGTCGTCGCGCCCGGCGGTGGTCACGAACGTGATGTCCATGCCGTGGATCTGCTCGACGTCGTCGTAGTTGATCTCCGGGAAGATCATCTGCTCCTTGACGCCCAGCGAGTAGTTGCCGCGCCCGTCGAACGACCGCGTGGTGAGGCCACGGAAGTCGCGCACGCGCGGGATCGCCACCGAGACGAACCGGTCGAGGAATTCCCACATGCGCGCGCCGCGCAGCGTCACCGCCGCCCCGATCTCCTGGCCCTGCCGCAGCCCGAAGTTGGCGATCGACTTCTTGGCGCGCTTGCGCACCGGCAGCTGCCCGGTGATCGTCGCCAGTTCGTCCACCACCACGTCGAGCGCCTTGGGCTGCTTGATCGCCTCGCCCAGGCCGACGTTGAGCACGATCTTGGTGAGCGTGGGCACCTGATGCGGATTGGTGAATCCGAACTGCGCCATCAGCTTGGGCCGCACGGTGTCCCGATAATAGATGCGAAGCCGCGGCGGCGGCACCGGCAGTCCGGCGCCCGCGTGGGCCACGCGCGCCTTGGCCTCGCGCCCGCCGCCCTTCTTGCCGCTCTTCGCCTGCTTTTCCTTGGTTGCCATGGTCTATCGTCCTCGCTCAGCGCTTCGGATGTGGAATGGCATCCCCGCTCTTCACGCTGATGCGTTCCTTGGTGCCGTCGTCGTCCACGCGCACCCGCGTCCGCGTCGGATCGCCCGACTTGGGATCGAGGAGCATGACGTTCGACGCGTGAACCGGCGCCGAGATCTCCACGATGCCGCTCTGCTCGTCGGCGTTCCGGGCCCGCCGGTGACGCTTCACGATGTTGATGCCCTCGATCAGCACGCGCCCCGTCTTGGGGTACACGCGGAGCACCTTGCCTTCCTTGCCCTTGTCGTCGCCGCGCACCACCTGCACGGTGTCGCCCTTGACGACGCCGATCGGCGAGCGCTCGCGGTTGTCGGCGTGCCGCTTGCGGTTCACCGCGCGCGGCCGGTCCGTCTTCCGATACTGGTTGTGGCGCATGTTACAAGACCTCCGGCGCGAGCGACACGATCTTCATGTACCGCTTCTCGCGCAGCTCGCGCGCCACGGGACCGAAGATGCGGGTGGCCCGCGGTTCGCCCTGGTCGTTGATGATCACGACCGCGTTCTCGTCGAAGCGGATGTAGCTGCCGTCCTTGCGCCGCGTCTCCTTGACGGTACGCACCACGACCGCGCGCGCCACCTCCGCCTTCTTCACCGTGCCGTTCGGCAACGCGTCCTTCACGGCGACGATCACGACGTCGCCCAGGCCGGCGTATCGCCGGCGCGTGCCGCCCAGGACGCGGATCACGAGGGCCCGCTTGGCCCCCGAGTTATCCGCGACCCGGACCATGGATTCCTGTTGAATCATTGCCCGATCCTCTTAGCGCGCGCGCTCGACGATCTCGACCACACGCCACCGCTTGTCCTTTGACAAGGGCCGGGTCTCCATGATACGCACCGTGTCGCCCAGCTTCGCCGAGTTCTCCTCGTCGTGAGCCTTCACGTTCGTGGTGCGCGTTACCATCTTGCCGTAGACGGGGTGGGCCACGCGGCGCTCGAGCGCGACGACCACCGTCTTCTGCATCTTGTCGCTCACCACCAGGCCCACGCGCGTCTTTCGGGACGCGCGCACGATCCTCGCGGCGGTATTGGGATTCGTCATGTCAGCCATTCCGTTGGTCGCTCCCCACTAGCGCGCAGCATCAGGCTGCCGCCGTTCACGCAGGATAGTCTTGAGCCGCGCAATGTCTCGCCGGATTGCGCGAAGCCGGAGGGGTTCCTCCAGGGACTCCGATGCACTCCGGAACTTGAGGCGAAACCGCTCCTCCTCGAGGGCGGCGATCCGCGCCGTCATGTCCTCCGGCGTCAGCTCGCGAATCTCATCAGCTTGCATCGGTATGCGCCTCCTCGCGGATCACGAACTTCGTCCTGATCGGCATCTTCGCCGCGGCCAGCGCCATCGCCTTCTGCGCGATGTCCGGCGAGATGCCCTCCAACTCGAACATCACCCGGCCCGGCTTCACCACCGCCACCCACGATTCCGGCGACCCCTTGCCCTTGCCCATGCGGGTCTCGGCCGGCTTCTTGGTGATCGGCTTGTCCGGGAAGATCCGGATCCACACCTTGCCGCCACGCTTGATGTGCCGCGTGAGCGCCACACGGGCGGCCTCGATCTGCCGATTGGTGATCCAGCCCGGCTCCAGCGCCTGGAGCCCGTAGGTTCCAAACGCCACCGTGCTCCCACGCTGGGCCAGCCCCTTGGTGCGGCCCTTGAACATCTTGCGGAATTTTACGCGCTTCGGACTCAGCATTAGTCGTCGCCTCCTTTACATGCCGGAGGAGTAGGTGGTGCCACGACGGTCTTCCACGATCTCGCCCTTGAAGATCCACACCTTCACCCCGATCGTGCCGAAGGTGGTCTTCGCGGTCGACGTCGCGTAGTCGATGTCCGCGCGCAGCGTATGCAACGGCACCCGCCCTTCGTGATACCCCTCGACCCGCGCGATCTCCGCGCCGCCGAGCCGGCCGCCGCACTTGATCTTGATCCCCAGCGCCCCCATCCGCATCGCGCTCTGCACGGCCCGCTTCATGGCGCGCCGGAACGAGATGCGCTGCGCCAACTGACTGGCGATGTTGTCCGCTACCAGCTGCGCCTCGAGCTCGGGCCGCTTGATCTCCTCGACGTTGATCCCCACTTCCTTGCCCGTCAGGTGCGCCAGCTCGTCGCGCAGCTTGTCCACCTCGGCGCCCTTCTTCCCGATCACCACGCCGGGACGGCCCGTGTGCAACGTCACCACGACCTTGCCCGGCTTGCGCTCGATCACGATATCGGCGATCGCCGCGTGCCCGAGGCGCGCCTTGAGATACTTGCGCAGCAGCTCGTCTTCACGCAGCAACGCCGGCAACTCGCGACCCGCGTAGTAGCGCGACCGCCACTGCTTGGAGATGCCGAGGCGAAAGCCGATCGGATGTGTTTTCTGTCCCATTAGCGACCTTCCCTCTCGCCCACCACGATTTCCACGTGGCTGGTGCGCTTCTGAATTGGAGTGGCCCGCCCCATCGCCGCCGGCATGAACCGCTTGAGCTTCGGCCCCTCGTTGATCACCGCCCGCGTGATCACGAGCGTGTCCACGTCGAGCGACGTCCCTGCCGCCCGCGCCGCCTGCTCCGCGTTCGCCACCGCCGAGCGCAACACCTTCCCGATCTGATGCGCCGCGTGCTTCTTCGAGAACTGGAGCAGCCCCAGCGCCTCGTTCACGCTCTTGCCGCGGATCTGGTCGATCACCAGCCGCATCTTGTAGGGCGACTGCCGCGCCGTCCGCTGCACCGCCCGCGCCTGAGTGGCCATGTTACTTGCCTCCCTTGGCCGCCGGTGCCGCCGGTGCGGACGCCGCCGCCGGAGCCGGCGCCTTCTTGTCGGCCGCCTTCGCCCCGGTGTGCCCGCGGAACAACCGCGTCGGCGAGAACTCGCCCAGCCGGTGGCCCACCATGTTCTCGGTCACGTACACCGGCACGAACTTGTTGCCGTTGTGCACCGCGAACGTGTGCCCCACGAATTCCGGCAGCACCGTGCTCGCCCGCGACCAGGTCTTGATCACGCGCTTCTCACTCTTGGCGTTCAGGGCATCGACCTTCTTGGCCAGCGCTTCCTGAACGAACGGTCCCTTCTTTACGCTTCTTCCCATTAGTCTCGGCCCCGGGTTACTGCGTCGCCTTGCCGCGCTTCCGGCCGCGGACGATCAGCCGCTGCGACGACTTCTTCTTGTCGCGCGTCTTCACGCCCTCCGGCTTGCCCCACGGACTCACCACGTTCCGGCCGCCGCGCGTGCGGCCACCGTGCGGATGGTCCACCGGGTTCATCACTTCACCGCGCACCTTGGGACGACGTCCCTTCCAGCGCGTCTTGCCCGCCTTGCCCCACGACACCAGCTCGTGCTCGGCGTTGCCCACTTCGCCGATCGTCGCCATGCACCGCGCGTGCACCAACCGCGTCTCGGTGGAGGCCAGCCGCAGGGTCACGTACTCGCCTTCCTTGGCCACGACCTGGGCCGACGTTCCCGCCGACCGGCAGATCTGCCCGCCCTTGCCGATCTTGAGCTCGATGTTGTGCACCGCGGTGCCCAGCGGCACCTCGGCCAACGGCATCGCATTGCCCACCCGGATGTCGGAGCCCGGCCCGGCGACCACCGTGTCGCCCACCGCCAACCCCTTGGGGTGCAGCATGTAGCGCTTCTCGCCGTCGCCGTACTCCACCAGCGCGATGCGCGCCGAACGGTTCGGGTCGTACTCGATCTCGCGCACCACCGCCGGCATCCCGGCCCGGTTGCGCTTGAAGTCGATGATGCGATACATGCGCTTGTGGCCACCGCCACGGCGCCGCATCGAGATGTGCCCGTGATTGTCGCGCCCACCCGACTTCTTGAGCGGCTCGAGCAGCGACTTCTCGGGCGTCGTCCGCGTGATGTCCGAGAAATCGGAAACCGAGCGGAACCGCGTGCCCTTCGTCACCGGCTTGAACTGACGGATACCCATCGGGTCAGCCCTCGAAGATCTCGATCGTGTCCCCTTCGCGGAGCTTCACGATCGCTTTTTTCCAGTTCGGGCGGCGTCCGGCCGTCGTCCCGACGCGGCGAGTCTTGCCGCGCTGGTTGGACGTCCATACACCGGTCACCTTCACGCCGAACAACTTTTCGATCGCCGTCCGGATCTGCGGCTTGCTCGCCTTCGAATGCACTTCGAAGGTGTACTCGCCGCGCTCCTGGAACGCCGATGACGTCTGCTCCGTGATCACGGGGCGAACGATGGTCTCATGCGTAGTCGGCATCGCTTACTTCCCCTTCTTCTTGGGAGCCGATGGCTTCTTGGTCGCGGCCTTCTTCGCCGCGGGCTTCGCCGCCGCCTTCTTCGCCGCCGGCTTCGCCTTCACGGGCGCCTTCTTGGCCGCCGCCTTCTTGGCCGGCGCCTTGGCCGCCTTGGCGGGCTTGGCCTTCGCGGCCGGCTTCGCCGTCTTCACCCGCGGCTCGGCGGCCGTCTCGGCCACCGGCGCCAGCGTCTGGCCCAGCGCCCCCGCCTCCACCAGCACCACGTCCGACCACAGCAGGTGGTACGTGGACACGTCGGCGTACGGCAGCACGTGCACCGTCGGCAGGTTGCGCCCGCTCAGGAAGACGTTCGGCTTCACGCCGTCGGTGAGGATCAGCACCTTGCGATCCGTCACGTCCAGCCGGTCGAGCAGCGCCTTGAGGCGGCTCGTCTTCGGCGCGTCGTAGTCGAACCGGTCGATCACCAGCAACGCGTTCTCGCGCGCCCGCGCGTTGAACGCGCTCTTGCGGGCGAGGGCACGCACCTGGCGCGGCACGTACTGGGCGTAGCTGCGGGGAATCGGTCCGAACACCGTGCCGCCGCCCACCCACTGCGGGGCGCGCGTCGAGCCCTGGCGGGCCCGCCCGGTGCCCTTCTGCTTCCACGGCTTCTGGTTGCCGCCGATCACGTACTTGCGGATCTTCGTCGACGCGTTGCCCTGGCGCTGGTTGGCGAGAAACGCCTTCACCGCCTGGTGCATCACCGGCATGTTCACGGTGCCGTCGAACAGCGCCTCGGGGAGCGCGATCTTCTCGCGCGCCGTCCCCTGGGCCGTGTACGCGGCCGCTTCGAATGTCGTCTGCTCAGCCATGCCTCACCCCTGCTTCCGCACGACCACGATGCCGTTCCTGGGACCGGCCACCGAGCCACGGATGTAGATCAGATTGCGCTCGGCGTCGATGCGCTCGACCCGAAGGTGCGTCTGCGTATGCCGCTCGGCGCCGAAGTGGCCGGGCATCTTCTTTCCCTTGATCACGCGCGACGGATCGGTGCCGGGTCCGATGGAGCCCGGACGCCGGTGCTTGGTGTTGCCGTGCGTGTTGGGGCCACCGCCGAAACTCCAGCGCTTCACCACGCCCTGGAACCCGCGCCCCTTGGTCGTCCCCGTCACCTTCACGGTGTCGCCGGACTTGAAGAGGTCCACCGTGATCACGTCGCCCACCGCGTACGTCGGCACCTCGGCACCCTTGGTGCGCGCGTCGTCCAGACGCACGCTCCGCAGCACCGCCGGCGGCGCCTCGAGCCCCGCCTTCTTGGCGTGGCCGATCGCCGACCCGTTGGCGCGGCGGCCGCGCGGCTTGCCCTCGCCCTTGGCCGACGCGCGCGCCAGGCGCTGCCGTCCCATGCCCAGCTGCACCGCGGCGAAGCCCGCCGTGGCCGCGTCCGTGACGGCGACCACCGGATTCGGTTCCGCCTCGATCACCGTCACCGGGATCTGTTGGCCCTGTTCATTGAAGATCTGGGTCATGCCCAGCTTCTTCCCGATAATTCCGATCATGACACTCCTCTGCGTAGTCGCTGGCTGGACGCCAGTTGGACTGTGGAACGACAGCGCCCTGCCACCCGCGGACCGCCGGCTGCTTGCCGTCCGCTGCCGCTCCTGCGATGGAAAACGACCTGCGTTACTGCACCTTGATTTCGACGTCCACGCCGGCCGGCAGATCGAGCTTGGTCAGCGCATCCACCGTCTGGGCGCGGGAATCGAGGATGTCGATCACCCGCTTGTGCGTCTTGAGCGAGAACTGCTCCCGCGACTTCTTGTCCACGTGCGGCGACCGCAGGACGGTCCACAGCTGCGACTTGGTCGGCAGCGGGATCGGCCCCGACACCTGCGCCCCCGTCTTCTCCGCCGTCCGGACGATGTCCGCGGCGGCCTGATCGATGACCGCGTGATCGAACGCCTTGAGACGGATGCGAATTCTGCCAGTCATACTTTGCTCGTGAGTGAGTATTTCCGAACTATTCCTGCTGCGCCTGATCGCCTGCTCGATTCGACCCGCGGTAGAACGGTAGGACGGTAGGACGGAACGTGGTCCACAGTCATTCTGTCCTACCGTCCTACTCTCCTACCGTCCTACTTCAGAATCTTCGTGACCACGCCCGCGCCCACCGTACGGCCGCCTTCGCGGATCGCGAACCGGAGCTGCTCTTCCATGGCGATCGGCGTGATCAGCTCGATCGTCATCTGGATGTTGTCGCCCGGCATCACCATCTCGGTGCCGGCCGGCAACTCGATCGCGCCCGTCACGTCGGTCGTGCGGAAGTAGAACTGCGGGCGGTAGCCCTTGAAGAACGGGGTGTGGCGGCCGCCCTCTTCCTTGGTGAGGACGTACACCTCGGCCTCGAACTTCGTGTGCGGCGTGATCGTGCCGGGCTTGGCCAGCACCATGCCGCGCTCGATGTCCTTCTTGTCGACGCCACGGAGCAGGAGGCCGACGTTGTCGCCCGCCTGGCCGTCGTCGAGCAGCTTGCGGAACATCTCGACGCCGGTCACGACGCTCCGCTTGTCGGTGCCGAAGCCGACCATCTCGATCTCCTCGCCGACCTTGATCTTGCCGCGGTCGATGCGGCCCGTGGCCACCGTGCCGCGGCCGGTGATCGAGAACACGTCCTCGACCGGCATCAGGAACGGCTTGTCCACTTCGCGCACCGGCTCCGGAATGAACGTGTCGAGGGCGGTGTACAGCTCCTCGATCTTGGCGATCCAGACCGGATCGCCCTCGATGGCCTTGATCGCGGATCCGCGGATCACCGGCGCATCGTCACCCGGGTAGTCGTACTTGCTGAGCAGCTCGCGCACTTCGAGCTCGACGAGGTCGAGGAGCTCGGGGTCGTCCACGAGGTCGCACTTGTTGAGGAACACGACCACCGAGGGCACGTTCACCTGGCGGGCGAGCAGGATGTGCTCGCGCGTCTGCGGCATCGGGCCGTCCACCGCGCTCACGACGAGGATCGCGCCGTCCATCTGCGCCGCGCCCGTGATCATGTTCTTCACGTAGTCGGCGTGTCCGGGGCAATCCACGTGCGCGTAGTGGCGCTTCGCGGTCTCGTATTCCACGTGCGACGTGGCGATCGTCAGGATCTTGGTCGCGTCGCGACGGCCCTGCGACTCCGACGCCTTCGCGACCTCGTCGTACGCGATGTACTTGGTGCTGTAGCCCTTGTCCGCAGAGATCTTGGTGAGCGCCGCGGTGAGGGTCGTCTTGCCGTGATCCACGTGACCGATCGTTCCGACGTTCACGTGCGGCTTGGTACGCTCGAACTTTGCCTTGGCCATGGTACTGTTCCCGATGAGTTGATCTGCTGCGTCCTTGACAATGAAAGGATGGGACGTTGTGTCCCGCCTTCCGCTCCCGACGTACGACTTACGACTTCACCTTGCTGATGATCTCTTCCGCCTTCGACTTCGGTACTTCCTCGTAGTGGGCGAACTCCATCGAGTAGACGGCCCGCCCCTGCGACATCGAGCGCAGCTTCGTGGAATAGCCGAACATCTCGGAGAGCGGCACCGTCGAGGCGATCACCTGGGCCTCGCCCCGCTGCGTCATCCCCCCGATCTTGCCGCGCCGCGCTGACAGATCGCCGAGCACGTCGCCCATGTACGCTTCCGGGCTCACCACCTCGACGTTCATCATCGGCTCCAGGAGCACGGGCTGCGCCTTCTTCGCCGCCTCCTTGAACGCCATCGACCCCGCGATCTTGAACGCCATCTCGCTCGAGTCGACGTCGTGGTACGACCCGTACACCAGCGCCACCTTCACGTCCACCATCGGATAGCCGGCCAGCACGCCGTTCTCCAGCGCTTCCTTGATGCCCTGCTCCACCGGCCCGATGTATTCGCGCGGGATCACGCCGCCCACGATCTTGTCCTCGAACACGAAGCCCGCGCCCGGCTCGGACGGCTCCATGTTGATCACCACGTGGCCGTACTGGCCCTTGCCGCCCGACTGACGGATGAACTTGCCCTCGACCTTCTCCACGCGCTTGCGGATGGTCTCGCGATACGCCACCTGCGGGCGGCCGATGTTCGCGTCCACCTTGAACTCGCGCATCATCCGGTCGACGATGATCTCCAGGTGCAGCTCGCCCATGCCCGAGATGATCGTCTGCGACGTCTCGGAATCGGTGTGCACGCGGAACGTCGGATCCTCCTCGGCCAGCTTCTGCAGCGCGATCGCCAGCTTGTCCTGGTCCGCCTTGGTCTTCGGCTCGATGGCGACGTCGATCACCGGGTTCGGGAACTTCATCGCCTCGAGGATGATCGGATGGTCATCGTCGCACAGCGTGTCGCCGGTGCGCGTGTCCCGGAGCCCGATCGCCGCCGCGATGTCGCCGGCCAGCACTTCCTCGATCTCCTCGCGCTTGTTGGCGTGCATCTGCAACAGCCGCCCCACGCGCTCGCGCTTGTCCTTGGTCGAGTTGTACACGTACGACCCCGACTTCAGCACGCCCGAATAGACCCGGAAGAACGTCAGCTTTCCGACGAACGGATCGGTCGCGATCTTGAACGCCAGCGCCGCGAACGGCGCCTGGTCGTTGGTCAGCCGCGTCTCGAAATGCTCGTCGTGATGGGGCACGTGGCCCTGGATGGGCGGCACGTCCTCCGGCGACGGCAGGTAGTCGATCACCGCGTCGAGCAGCGCCTGCACGCCCTTGTTCTTGAACGAGGCGCCGCAGAGCACGGGCACGAACTGCATCGCGATCGTCGCCTTGCGGATCGCCCGCCGGATCTCGGGCACCGTCAACTCGGCGCCGCCCAGATACTTCTCCAGCAGCTCGTCGTCGTGCGCCACCGCGGCCTCGATCAGCTCGTGCCGCGCCTCTTCCATGCGCTCCGTGAACTCGGGCGGCACGTCCACCACGGCGAACGTCTTGCCCAGCGACTCCTCGTCGAACACGTACTGCTTGCGCTCGAGCACGTCGATGTGCCCCGTGAACAGCTCGCCCGAACCCACCGGCAGCTGGAGCGGATGCGCGTTCCGGGACAGCCGGTCACGCACCATTGTCAAACAGCGGTCGAAGTCCGCCCCCACGCGGTCCATCTTGTTGGCGAAGATCAGCCGCGGCACGTTGTACCGGTCGGCCTGACGCCACACCGTCTCCGTCTGCGGCTCCACCCCGGCCACCGAATCGAGCAACGTCACCGCGCCATCCAACACCCGCAGCGACCGCTCCACCTCGACCGTGAAATCCACGTGGCCCGGCGTGTCGATGATGTTGATGCGGTACAGCGTCTCGTTGCGGCTCCAGAACGCCGTCGTCGCCGCCGACGTGATCGTGATCCCGCGCTCCTGCTCCTGCTCCATCCAGTCCATCGTCGCGGTGCCTTCATGCACCTCGCCGATCTTGTACGCCTTGCCCGTGTAGTACAGAATGCGCTCGGTCGTCGTCGTCTTCCCGGCATCGATGTGCGCCATGATGCCGATGTTGCGATAGTGATCGAGCGGAGTGACGCGTGCCATAGTTCGGTAAGTCTCTTCCTTCAAGCCGCGCCGGCCCGCGCGCAGCGATTATGAATGCGTGGATATCGCGAATGACCAACTCTCACCAGCAAAAACGCGGGTGGACCGGGCGCTCCAGAGGAGCCGGTATCCATCCGCTGCCGCCGGGTGTGCTCGCCACTGCAGCGCGAGCCGGGACCCTAAGCGCGCCGAGCCGACAGGGCCCGACGTCAGATTGTCCTGCGTTGCTTTTCGGGAGCCGCGACGCCACGGGCGCCTTGGCCGGTCTGTAGTACCCTCGCTCCCAGCGGCGAGCCCATAAGGGTCGGCGCGCAGTCCGCCGACGAAATACCTGCCGCGAGGCGTCCAAAACCAAATCCCCGTAGCCCCTTGAATTTATTGGCAGTTGGACCGTTGTCAACGCCCCACGACCGACAACTTTCGGGCGCCGCGCCCACCCGGCCCCGGTCCCCGCGCCCCACCCCACCACAACGCCCTCTCGCCGGCGCGTTTCGACCCATAGATTGCCTCATCCCCCCGCTCTCCTGAGGATGCACCGCATGCTCCCCTGTCGCTCCGCGCGACGCACTCCCTCCGCCCCGCGCCGCATCCGCGCCATCGCGGCTCGCGTCGCCATGGCGTCGGGCTGCGCCCTGGCGTTCGCCCTGCCCGCCGCCGCGCGTGCCCAGAGCGCCGTGCAGACGGGATCGGTGGAGTCGCCGCCGGGCGGACAGATCTTCCCCATCCTCGGCGCGCGGTTCGGCGTGCCGCAGCGCGTCTCGGTCACCGCCGGCGTGGGCCTCGAGGTGGGAGGCGTGCCCGGGCAGCGCGACGCGTCGCAGGAAGTCCTCCTCGCGCTCGCCCCGGGACTGGGCGCCGAGCGCGCCTCGCTCACCTACGTCTATTCCACCGGCCGGTACGGCGGCGGCGTGGCCGTGGGCCCCAGCGTCCTGCGCACGGTGCGCCATCCGTGGAACGCCCCGGCCAACGCCACCTACGTGGGCATCGATCTCGCCGTGCTGCCGATCATCGCCATCGGCCCGCGCGTGGGCCTGTTCCGTCGCGTGAGCACGCCGGCCAGCGACACCCCGTGGCTCATGACGTTGGACTTCGGCTTCGGATTCTGACCCGAACGCACCGCGCCCCGTCCGGCGGAGCCGGACGGGGCGCGGGAGTGGTGGGCCGTCGCGACGCGAGCCGCGACGCCGCCGTCTACCAGCGATAGTGCGCGAACGCCTTGTTCGCGTCGGCCATGCGGTGCGTGTCTTCCTTCTTCTTCACCGCGTTGCCCTCGCCCTTCGCCGCCGCGATCACTTCGGCGGCCAACTTCTCGGCCATCGACTTCTCGCCGCGCTCGCGCGAGTAGAGGATGAGCCAGCGCATGGCGAGCGCCGTGCGGCGCTCGGGGCGCACCTCGACCGGCACCTGGTACGTGGCGCCGCCCACCCGGCGGCTCTTCACCTCGACCACCGGCTTCACGTTGGTCAGCGCCTGCTTGAACACGGTCACGCCGGGCTGGCTGGTCTTGGCCTCGACCACGTCCATCGCGCCGTAGAAGATCCGCTCGGCCGTGGCCTTCTTGCCGGCGAGCATCATCACGTTGATGAACTTGGAAACGGTCTGGCTGTCATAGCGCGCATCGGGCAGGACGCTGCGCTTCACGGCACTCTTGCGACGGCTCATGGCTTATTTCCCCGCCTTCGGCTTCTTGGTGCCGTACTTGGAACGGCTCTGGTTGCGGCCGTTCACGCCCGAAGCGTCGAGCGAGCCGCGCACGATGTGATAACGGACACCCGGCAGATCCTTCACGCGGCCGCCGCGCACGAGCACGATCGAGTGCTCCTGCAGGTTGTGGCCTTCGCCGGGAATGTAGGCGATGATTTCGAAGCCGTTGGTGAGGCGCACCTTCGCCACCTTGCGCAGCGCCGAGTTCGGCTTCTTGGGCGTCGTCGTGTAGACGCGCGTGCAAACCCCGCGGCGGAACGGATTCGACTTGAGCGCCGGGGACTTCTCTTTCTTGGCCACGTCGCGGCGACTGCGCCGGACGAGCTGATTGATGGTCGGCATGAAGGAGGACTGTTCGTGAATCTGCTTCTACGTGAATCGCCAGGAATAGGCGGCACGGAACAGAACGCGAAAGCTAGCCCGGGCGCTCGGGCAGGTCAAGGCAGCCAAGTGCCTGGCAGGCCATCGGTTTCCTCATAACGGCAGGCGGCCCGCCCGGAATCCATCCGGACGGGCCGCTGTCACTTCGCATCCTGCCCGCGCTGGTCAGAGCTCGTCGGGCACGCCGGGGCGCGCCAACGGCAGCTCCTCCTCTTCGGTCATCGCGAACACGCCCGGCAGAGTCTCCGCCATGGTCGGGAGCGGGCCGAATCCTTCCGGCTGCTCGACGTCCATCTCCACCTTCTGGTACCGGTACATGCCGGTGCCGGCGGGGATGAGGTGCCCGATGATGATGTTCTCCTTGAGGCCGAGCAGGTCGTCCTTCGCCCCGCGAATGGCGGCGTCGGTGAGCACGCGCGTGGTCTCCTGGAAGCTGGCCGCCGAGATGAACGACTGCGTGGTGAGGCTGGCCTTGGTGATCCCGAGCAGCAGCGGCTCGGCCACCGCGGGCTCGGCCTTCTTCTTCTTGGACCGGTCGTTCTCGCCGCGGAACACCTGCTTGTCCACGTGCTCGCCCTCGAGGAACTGGGTGTCGCCCGGGGTGAGGACGCGAACCTTCTGCAGCATCTGGCGCACGATCACGCCGATGTGCTTGTCGTTGATCTTCACGCCCTGCAGGCGGTACACCTCCTGCACTTCATTGAGCAGGTATTCCTGCACGGCGCGCGGACCCTTGATGCGCAGGATGTCGTGCGGGTTCACGGGGCCTTCGGACAGGCGATCGCCGGCGCGCACGCGGTCGCCCTCGTGCACCCGGAGGTGCTTGCCCGCGGGGACCTCGTACAGATGCGCTTCCTGCGTGTCGTCCACCACCCAGACGCCGCGATCGATGCGCACCGGCTGGACGTAGATCTCGCGCTTGCCGCGCTTGATCTCGCCGAACCGGACGAAGCCGTCGACCTCGGAGATGGTGGCGGGATCCTTGGGCCGCCGGGCCTCGAACAGCTCGGCCACGCGCGGCAGACCGCCGGTGATGTCGCGGGTCTTGTACGCCTCGCGGCCGACCTTGGCGAGGATCGTGCCGGCGAACATCTTCTGCCCGTCCTCCACCGTGAGCTGGGCGCCCACGGGGATGACGTAGTCGCGGATGCGCTTCTCCTTCCCGCCCTTCTCCTGCACGATCTCGATGTGCGGGTGGAGCTTCTTCTCGCGATCCTCGATGATCACGCGCTGGCGCAGGCCGGTGAGCTCGTCGAGCTCCTCGGCCACGGATTCGTCGTCGATGATGTCGACGAACTTCACCGTGCCCTCGCAATCGGCGATGATCGGGTTGGTGTACGGGTCCCAGCTGAAGATCACCTGGTCGCGCTTCACCTCGTCGCCGTCGTTGACCATGAGGATGGCGCCGAGCGGCACCTGCAGCCGCGCGCCGATGCCGGTGCTCTTGTCGCCGGCCGGCCGGATGATGATCTCGCCTTCGTACGAGGTGACGATGCGATGTCCCTCGGGATTCGTGACCGCGGTGAGCCGGTCGCCGTATTCGGCGATGCCCGCCACCTTGGACTTGCGCGCCGTCTGCTCGGCGATGCGCGACGCCGCGCCGCCGATGTGGAAGGTGCGCAGGGTGAGCTGCGTACCCGGCTCGCCGATGGACTGGGCGGCGATGATGCCCACGGCCTCGCCCAGGTCCACCATCTTCATGGTGGCCAGGTTGCGGCCGTAGCACATGCGGCACAGCCCGCGCTTGGCTTCGCAGGTGAGCACCGACCGGATGCGGATCATCTCGATGCCGGACTCCTCGATGCTCTGCGCCGTCTCCTCGTCGATCAGGGTGCCCGCCTCGACCAGCAGCGTGCGGCGCCCGGTCTCGTCGATCTCGTGCGGATCTTCCACGTCCTCGGCGGCCACGTTGCCGACGATGCGCTCCGAGAGCGGCTCGATCACGTCCTCGCCTTCCTTGAGCGCCGAGATCTCGAGGCCCTGGATGGTGCCGCAATCCTCCTCGGCGATCGTCACGTCCTGCGCGACGTCCACGAGGCGGCGGGTGAGGTATCCGGCGTCGGCCGTCTTGAGCGCCGTGTCGGCCAGACCCTTGCGGGCGCCGTGCGTCGAGATGAAGTACTCGAGCACGGACAGGCCTTCACGGAAGTTGGACTTGATGGGGCTCTCGATGATCTCGCCGATGCCGCCGGTGAGCTTCTTCTGCGGCTTCGCCATCAGGCCGCGCATGCCGGCCAGCTGGCGGATCTGATCGCGCGAACCACGGGATCCCGAGTCGAACATCATGTACACGGGATTGAACCCTTCCTTGGATTCCCGCATGGCGCGCACCATCGCCTCGGCCACATCGGAATTGGCGTGCGTCCAGGTGTCGATCACCTTGTTGTAGCGCTCGCCGTTCGTGATGTTGCCGGTCTGATAGGCACGCTGGAACCGCTCCACGCGCTCTTCCGCTTCCTGGAGGAGTTCCTTCTTGGCGGCCGGGATCTGCAGGTCTTCGATGCCGATCGAGACGCCGCCGCGGGTGGCGTTGAAGAAGCCGAATTCCTTGAGGCGATCGAGGAACTGGACCGTGGCGGCGAGTCCCGCCTTGCGGTAGCTCTCGAACACGAGTTCGGAGAGCGCCTTCTTCTTCATGTCGAAGTTCTTGTAGCCGAGCTCGGGCGGCACGATGGCGTTGAACAGCACGCGGCCGGCCGTGGTCTTCTCCCAGTGGCCGCCGGCGCCCTCGGCGATCCAGTACAGCACCGGGGTGTGGGTGTTCATGCGATGGACCGCGATCTCGGTCTCGACCTCACCCGCCGACGTGACGTGGGCGAGGTTCGTGGCCTTCTCGAAGTTCACCGGCGCCTTGGTGGCAAAGTAGCAGCCGAGCACGATGTCCTGGCTGGGCTCGGCCACCGGGCGGCCGTCGGACGGCTTGAGGATGTTGTTGCTCGACAGCATGAGCAGACGCGCCTCGAGCTGGGCCTCGAACGACAGCGGCACGTGCACGGCCATCTGGTCGCCGTCGAAGTCGGCGTTGAACGCCGCGCAGACGAGCGGATGGATGCGGATGGCCTTGCCTTCGACGAGCACCGGCTCGAACGCCTGGATGCCCAGGCGGTGTAGCGTGGGCGCGCGGTTGAGCAGCACCGGATGGTCGCGGATGATCTCCTCGAGGATCTCGTACACCTCGGGGCTCTCCCGCTCCACGATCTTCTTGGCGCGCTTGACCGTCTCGGCGATGCCCTTCTCCACGAGCTTGTGGATGATGAACGGCTTGAACAGTTCGAGCGCCATCAGCTTGGGCAGGCCGCACTGGTGGAGCTTGAGCTCGGGGCCGACGACGATCACCGAACGGCCCGAGTAGTCCACGCGCTTGCCGAGCAGGTTCTGACGGAACCGGCCCTGCTTGCCCTTGAGCATGTCGGACAGCGACTTGAGCGGGCGCTTGCCGCGGCCGCGGATGGCCTTGGACCGGCGGCCGTTGTCGAACAGCGCGTCCACGGCCTCCTGCAGCATGCGCTTCTCGTTGCGCAGGATGACTTCCGGCGCGCGATGCGAGATGAGCTTCTGCAGGCGGTTGTTGCGGTTGATGACGCGCCGGTAGAGATCGTTGAGATCGGACGTGGCGAAGCGCCCGCCGTCGAGCGGCACGAGCGGCCGCAGGTCGGGGGGAATGACCGGCACGACGTCGAGGATCATCCACTCCGGCTTGTTGCGCACGTCGCCGGCGTCGCCCGAATTCCGGAACGCGTCGACGATCTTGAGCCGCTTGAGCAGCATCTTCTTGCGATGCTGCGACGACTCGTCCACGACCTGCGAGCGGAGCTGGTCGGCCAGCTTGTCGACGTCGAGGCGGCGCAGCAGCTCGCGGGCCGCGGGCGCGCCGATGTCGGCCATGAAGGCGGTGTCCTTCTCCTCCTTGGCCTTCTGGCGCAGCGCCAGGAACTCCTCTTCGTCGAGCAGCTGGTTGACCTGGACGTCCTGGTCTCCCGGCTCGATGACGACGTAGTTGGAGTAATAGATGATCTTCTCGAGGTCACGGAGCGTGATGTCGAGGAGGTTGCCCATCGGGCTGGGCAGCGTCTTGAAGAACCAGATGTGGGCCACCGGCACGGCCAGCTCGATGTGGCCCATGCGCTCGCGCCGCACCTTGCTGAGCGTGACCTCCACGCCGCAGCGGTCGCAGATCACGCCGCGATACCGGATGCGCTTGTACTTGCCGCAATGGCATTCCCAGTCCTTGACGGGACCGAAGATGCGCTCGCAGAACAGCCCGTCCTTCTCCGGCTTGAACGACCGGTAGTTGATGGTCTCGGGCTTGGTCACCTCACCCCACGACCACCAGGTCCGGAGCCCCTGCATCTCGAGCCGTTCGCGCTCCTTGGGATCCTTGGGGCCGCGAATCTCCTCGGGCGAGGCGATACGGATATGGATGAAATCGAACGCCGATGCGCGGGTCTCGCGCACGCTGCGGAAATCAATCATCGCTTATTCCTCGCTACCGTCGTTGGACCCACCGCCGTTGCCGGCGAACGCGTCCACACTCTGACCCATCGTCACGCGAATGCCGAGGGCCTGCAATTCCTTCACGAGCACATTGAACGATTCGGGCGTGCCGGGCTCGGGCAGGTTCTGCCCCTTCACGATCGCCTCGTACACCCGGCTGCGGCCGTTCACGTCGTCGGACTTGACCGTCAGGATCTCCTGCAGCACGTGCGCGGCGCCGTACGCCTCCAGCGCCCACACTTCCATCTCGCCGAACCGCTGGCCGCCGAACTGCGCCTTGCCGGCGAGCGGCTGCTGCGTGACCAGCGAGTACGGTCCGATGCTCCGGGCGTGGATCTTGTCGTCCACGAGGTGCGACAGCTTGAGCATGTAGATCTCGCCCACCGTGACCGGCGACGCGAACGTCTCGCCGCTGCGGCCGTCGCGCAGGCGCACCTTGCCGAACGGCGTGAGACCGGCCAGCCGCATCAACTCCACGGCGGCGGCGTCGACGTCGGCTTCGGACTTCTTGCCGAGCATGCTGGCCAGGGCCGGCAGCTCGAGTTCGAGCAGGCGGTCGACCGGATCCTGCGCCTTGCGCTTCTCGAGGTCCTTGAGGGCGGACTTGAACGCCGCCTTCTTGGGCGCCGTGAGGTCCTCGTGCTCGGCCTCGTGGAACGCCACCTGATGGCCGATCTCCACCGTCTCCCGCTCGGCGAGCTCGGCGGCGGCGGCGGCCAGGAAGTCGCGCACCCGGTGGTGCACGTCGCGCGTGCCCTGCGACATCGCCCGTCCGCCCAGATCGTTCACGCTCGCTTCCTGCAGCAGCGAGAAGTGCGCCTCGGCCTGCGTGCGATCGGGCTTGACGTCGTTGAGGATGATCTTGACCTCGACATCGGAGATCGCCGGCGTCGCGGCGCGCAGCGACAGCGCGTCGCGTGACCAGGCGAGTCCGGACAGCTTGAGCAGCAGTCCGATCTCGTGCTCATTGGCGCCCTGGAACACCGGGGTCTTGGCGTAGAAGCCCAGGATGCGGGCCGCCCAGCCGAGGTGGGTCTCGAGGATCTGGCCCACGTTCATGCGGCTCGGCACGCCGAGCGGATTGAGCACGATGTCCACCGGCCGGCCGTCGGGAAGGAACGGCATGTCCTCCTCGGGCACGATGCGGGCGACGATGCCCTTGTTGCCGTGGCGTCCGGCCATCTTGTCGCCCACCGAGACCTTGCGCTTCTCGGCCAGGTAGACCTTGACCAGCTGGATGACGCCCGGCGGCAGTTCGTCGGGCTGCAGGATGCGGTCGATGCGCTCCTCGGCCTTCTCCTCGATCTTGGCCTTCTCGTCGGTGGACAGGTCGATCACCGCGCGCACGCGCTCGTTGACCTTCTTGTTCTCGACGCGGAAGGTCTTGAGGTCGACGTTCGACAGCTTCATCTCGCGCAACGCGCTGGCGGTGAGCTTGGTGCCGGCGGGCATGGCTTCCTCGACCGTGCCCGACCTGAGCGCCAGGGCCACCGTCTGCCCATCGAGCAGTTCGATCAACTCGACGTCGCGCACCTCGTTCACGCGCAGCTTCTCCTCGGCCTCGAGCCGGCGCACGTCGCCGATGCGCTCGCCGCGGTCCTTCTCCACCACCTGGTCTTCGATGCGCGAGAAGATCTTCACGTCGATGACCACACCTTCCATGCCCGGCGGCACCTTGAGGGACGAATCCTTCACGTCCTTGGCTTTCTCGCCGAAGATGGCCGTGAGCAGCTTCTCTTCGGGCGACAGCTCGGTCTCGCCCTTGGGCGTGATCTTGCCGACGAGGATGTCTCCCGGCTTGACGTGGGCCCCGATGCGGACGATGCCGCGCTCGTCGAGATCGGTGAGCGCTTCCTCGGCCACGTTCGGGATTTCCCGCGTGATCTCTTCCTGGCCGCGCTTGGTGTCGCGGACGTGCAGTTCGAGCTCCGAGATGTGGATGGACGAATAGACGTCGTCCTTGACCACGCGCTCGGAGAGCACGATGGCGTCTTCGAAGTTGTGCCCGTAGTACGGCATGAACGCCACGGTGACGTTGGATCCGAGCGCGAGCTGGCCGCGTTCGGTGCCGGCGCCGTCGGCCAGGACGTCGCCCACCTTGACCTTCTGCCCCTGCTTGACGAGGGGGCGCTGGTTGATGGCGGTGTCCTGGTTGGTGCGCCAGTACTTCTTGATCCGGTAGCGGTCGTGCTGGGTGAGACGGGCCAGCGGCCGGTCGTCGTCCAGCTTGCGGCGCTCGGTGGGGCCGGCGTCGACGATGATCTCGTCGGCGGTGACCCGGGTGACCGTGCCGGCGCGCTTGGCGATGACCACGGCGCCGGAGTCGACGGCCACCGTTTCCTCGAGCCCGGTGCCGACGAGCGGCGTGCGGGGGTTGAGGAGCGGGACCGCCTGGCGCTGCATGTTCGAGCCCATGAGGGCGCGGTTGGCGTCGTCGTGCTCGAGGAACGGGATGAGCGCGGCGGCGATGGACACGAGCTGTTCCGGCGCCACGTCCATGTAGTCGATGCGGTCGGGCGGCGTGAGCGGCACGTCGCCCTGCATGCGGCAGAGCACGAGCGAGTCGACGAACGTGCCGTCGGGGTTGAGGCGCGCGTTGGCCTGGGCGATGATCGCGTCCTCTTCCTTGTTGGCGTCGAGCCACGCGATGTCGCCGGTGACGCGGCCGTTCTTGACCACCATGTACGGCGTCTCGACGAATCCGAGGTCGTTCACCCGCGCGTAGCAGGCGAGCGACGTGATGAGGCCGATGTTCGGGCCTTCCGGCGTCTCGATGGGGCACATGCGGCCGTACTGCGAGTAGTGCACGTCGCGGACCTCGAACCCGGCGCGCTCGCGCGTGAGGCCGCCCGGTCCGAGCGCCGACAGGCGGCGCTTGTGGGTGAGCTCGGCCAGCGGGTTGGTCTGGTCCATGAACTGCGAGAGCTGCGACGAGCCGAAGAACGCCTGGATCACCGCCGAGACGGTGCGGGCGTTGACGAGGTCGTCGAGCGAGATCTTCTCGGGGTCGGTGTTGATCGACATGCGCTCCTTGACCAGGCGCGCCATGCGGGACAGGCCGACGGAGAACTGGTTGGCGATCAACTCGCCCACCGAGCGGATGCGGCGGTTGCCCAGGTGGTCGATGTCGTCCACGTGGCCGCGGCCCTCGTGGAGTTCCACGAGGTAGCGGACGATGGCCACGAAGTCTTCCTTCGTGAGCACGGTGTGGTTGGCGGGCGTGTTGAGGCCGAGCCGCTGGTTGATCTTGTAGCGGCCCACGCGTCCGAGGTCGTAGCGCTTGGGCGAGAAGAACAACCGCTCGAGCGCCTGCTTGGCCGTCTCCACGTCGGGCGCGTCGCCCGGACGGAGGAGCGAGTAGATCTGGCCCAGCGACTCCTTCTCGCTGTGCGTGGGATCCTTGGCCAGCGTGTTCTTGATGAGCGTGGACTCGGCGCGGCCCGACGCGACGAACACGTAGACCTTGTTGATCTCGCCGCGGCGGATCTTCTTGATCAGGGTGTCGGAGAGCGCCTGGCCCACCTCGGCGATCACCTCGCCGTCCCCGTCGACGACGTCGACGGCGAGCACGCGGCGCACGGGGCGTTCCCCGCGCTCGATGGCTTCCTGCTCGTCGCGGAGGTCGACGGCCATGTAGGACGCGAACACCTTGACGTGCTTGATGTTCTGGCGGCGGAGCCGGTTGTGCACCTCTTCGGTGAGCTCATCGCCCTCGCGCACGAGGAGGATGTTCTCGGCGCGCTCGCGCTCGGCGCGGGCCTTCTTGGTGCGCGCCTTGGGGGCGTCCTCGGCGGTCGCCTCGCCGGGCAGTTCGATGTCCTCGGCGATGATGGCGCCGATCACTTCACGCACGTCGGTGCGGCTCTCGCGCTTCTTGGTGAGGTCGAGGTCGCGGACGGCGAAGAAGAGCCGGAGGATGTCGGAGTTGGAGCCGTACCCGAAGGCGCGCAACAGCGCCGTGGCGGGGAACTTCTTTTTCTTGTCGATGTGGACGTAGATCACGTCGTGGATATCGACGGTGAACTCCACCCACGATCCGCGGAACGGGATGATGCGGGCCGAGATGAGGCGCTGGCCGTTGGGGTGCGTCGATTCCTCGAACACGACGCCCGGCGACCGGTGCAACTGGCTCACGATCACGCGTTCGGCGCCGTTGATGACGAACGTGCCGAGCGGGGTGAGCAGGGGCAACTCGCCGAGATAGACCTCCTTCTCGATGATGTTGCGGGGCCGCTTGGTGTTGTCGGGGAGCGTCTCGTTGATGACGAGCTGCAGCGTGGCCTTGAGCGGCGCCGAGTACGTCATGTCCCGTTCGATGCATTCCTCGACCGAGTATTTGGGCTCGCCGAGGTTGTAGCGAACGAATTCGAGGGAGAAATTCTCGTGCACATCGGCGATCGGGAACAGGTCTTTGAACACCCGTTCGAGGCCGATGTCCTCGCGGTCGTGCGAGGCCGCATCCAGCTGGAGCAGGGCGTCGAAGGCCCGCGTCTGGATGTCGAGGAGATGGGGCATATCCATCCCCTGCTCGAGTTTTCCGAAGGAAATCTGCTTGATCAATTCAGGCATGGCTCACCCGCGCGCAAACGAAAAACGACCGGAACCCCGGGACGCGCGAAAGGGCGCGGCCGGGGCAGGCCGTGAAACCGCGAAACGACGTATTGTGGTGCTGGTGGAGTACGAATTCACTAATGGCAGACCGGCGAAGGGAAAGAGGGGAGGGCCCGGGCGCAGCGGATTCGCCGCGCCCGCACCGACACGCCTCACTTCACTTCGACGGCTGCGCCCTGCTCTTCCAGCTTGGCCTTGACGGCGGCCGCTTCATCCTTGGACACGCCGGTCTTCACGGTCTGGGGCGCGCCGTCCACCAGGTCCTTGGCCTCCTTGAGGCCGAGTCCGGTGAGCTCACGCACGACCTTGATGACCTGGATCTTCTTGGCGCCCGCTTCCTTGAGGACGACATCGAACTCGGTCTGCTCTTCGACGGCCGCAGCCGCCGCACCGGCGCCGCCGGCGGCCGGCGCGCCGCCCACCGGGGCGGCGGCGATCGTCACGTTGAACTTCGTCTTGAAGGCCTCGATCAGCTCGGACAGGTCGAAGACCGACATGTTGCCGATCGCCTCGAGGATATCGTCCTTGCTCAGCGTTGCATTTGCCATGGTAGTGCTCTCCTCAGTAGTTCCCAGGGTACCCTGGGGCGTTAGTCAGGCGATACGCCTGGGAATCCTCAGGCGCCCTCGCGCTGCGTCTTCAGCGCGTCGAGCGCACCAGCGAACGAGTACAGCAGACCGTTCAGCGCGCCCACGAAGGCGGCGAGCGGTGACTGGAGGCCAGCGCCCAACTCGGCGAGCATCTGCTCGCGCGACGGCATGGCCGCCAACTTCTTGACCTGCGCCGAATCGAGGGCGCGGCCGTCCATCAGGCCGCCCTTCACGATCGGTCGCTGGTCGTTCTCCTTGGCGAAGTCGGTGAGCACCCTCGCCGCGGCGAGCGGGTCGTTGCCGACGACGAGCCCGGTGGGCCCGCGCAGCGGCTGGCTGACGAGCCCGGCTTCGTTCACGGCGCGGAGGGCCAGCGAGTTCTTGATGACGACGTACTCCACCTTGGCCCTGCGCAGGCGCCGGCGCAGTTCCGTCATCCGCTTCACGTTGAGCCCCGTGAAGTCGGTGTAGTAGAGGGAGGTGGCCCCCTCCAGCTTCGCTCGCAACTCGGCGACGAGCTGTTCCTTGTCGGATCGTTTCATCGCGCGTTACCGGTAGGGAGTGGTGTCGACGGTCACGCCCGGGCCCATCGTGCTGGACACGGCGACGTTGCGGACGTACACGCCCTTGGAAGCGGTGGGCTTGGCGCGCACGATCTGATCCATGAACGCCGAGAAGTTCTGCTCCAGCGCGTCGAGGCCGAACGACACCTTGCCGATGGCGGCGTGCACGTTGCCCGCCTTGTCGACGCGGAACTCGATCTTGCCGGCCTTGGTCTCGCGCACCGCCGCCCCGATGTTGAACGTGACCGTGCCCGCCTTGGGGTTGGGCATCAGGCCGCGCGGGCCGAGGATGCGGCCCAGCTGGCCCAACTGGCCCATCTGGTCGGGCGTGGCGATGAGCACGTCGAAATCGAGCCAGCCGTCCTTGATCTTCTGGACGAACTCCGCCCCCACGTGATCGGCGCCCGCGTCCTGCGCTTCCTTGGCCTTGTCGCCGACGGCGATCACCAGCACGCGCACCGCCTTGCCGGTGCCGGCCGGGAGCACGACGGTGCCGCGCACGACCTGATCGGCGTGCCGCGGATCGACGCCGAGGCGCACCGCGACCTCCACCGTCTCATCGAACTTGGCATACGCGCCCGTCTTCACGAGCTCCAGCGCCTGACGCGCCTGATACGACGTATTGATGTCGCGGCGCTTGGCCGCGGTCTGGTACTTCTTGCCGTGAGCCTGCATCAGTCGGACACCTCGAGACCCATCGAGCGCGCCGCCCCGGCGACCATCGCCATCGCGGACTCGATCGAGTCACAGTTGAGGTCCGGCATCTTGATCTCGGCGATCTTGCGGAGCTGGGCGCGGGTCACCGTGCCCACCTTGTTCCGGTTGGGCTGGCCCGAACCCTTCTCGAGGCCCAGTTCCTTCTTCAGCAGCACCGCCGCCGGCGGCGTCTTGAGAATGAAGGTGAACGACTTGTCCGCAAAGATCGTGACTTCGACCGGCAGGATGATGCCGTCCTGGTTCTGAGTTCTCGAATTGAACTCTTTGCAGAACGCCATGATGTTGATGCCCTGGGGGCCGAGCGCCGTACCGACCGGTGGCGCAGGGTTTGCGCGGCCGGCCGGGATCTGCAGCTTCACGAACCCGATGACTTTCTTGGCCATAGGACTCCTGTACGTTTGCCGCGACTCAGCGCGCGGCGAACTCCCACTGTTGTTTCAGACGTCGGAGTGGTGGCCGACGAACTGCAATGCTGCGTGACACGAGCTACTGCCCTGCCGCCGACCGCCGATGGCGCGCGGCCAGCGAACCGTCAGTACGCCTTCAACTGCAGGTAATCCAGCTCCACCGACGTGGGGCGTCCGAACAGCGACACCGAGACCCGCACCTTGCCCTTGTCGGGGATCACCTCTTCGACCGTGCCGTTGAAATCGGTGAACGGTCCTTCGGTGATCGCCACCGCCTGCCCGACGAGGAACGGAATCTCCTCCACCGGCTCCTGCGCTTCGACTTCCTCGGCGATGCCGAGCAACCGGTTGACCTCGTCCGGCCGCAGCGGCTGCGGAAGGCGATCCTGTCCCACGAACTTGATCACGCCCTGGATCGAGTTGATGACATGCAGGGTTTCCTGATTCATGTCCATCTCGACCAGCACGTATCCCGGGAACAGCTTGCGTTCCACATTGACCTTCTTGCCGTTCTTGATCTCCACCACTTCCTGCGTCGGCACCAGCGCCTGGCGGATCATCCGATCCACGGAGGGACGCGAATCCTGATCGATCTTGCGCTGGACCAGCGACCGGACCTTGTTCTCGTGCCCGGACGTGGTCTGGATGGCGTACCAGCGAAGCTCCATGCTCAATGGCCCAGGAACAACGACGGCAACAGCCGCACGAGCAGGCCGTTCAGGATGAAATCCAGGATCGTGATCACCATGCCGATGGCGAGCACGAAGATCACGATGGCCACGGTGGCCGACCGCACCTGCGGGAAATCCGGCCACGTGACCTTCTTCATCTCACCCACGACGGCATGGTAGTACGCGATGGTGCTGCGGATGGCGCCAACCTTCGGCTCACCCACTTCGTGCGGCACGTCGGCCATGATTACTTGGTTTCCTTGTGCACCTGGTGCTTATCGCAACGCGGACAGTACTTCTTCCACTCGACGCGCTCCGGATGGGTGCGCCGATTCTTCATGGTGAAGTAGTTCCGGTTCTTGCACTCGCTGCACGCGAGGATGATTTTTTCGCGAGGCATCTCAAGTTCTCGTGTTGACCGCGCCCAGCCGAGCCGGCCGCGGGTCCTGCACCCTGCACTGCGATCGTCCCAGAGCTCGCGATCGGGATTGAACCGATGACCTCACCCTTACCAAGGGTGTGCTCTACCGACTGAGCTACGCGAGCAATGCCTGTCCCACGCCCGCGCGAACGCGGGTCCCACCGAAACCACGAGCCGCCACGACTGCTGCGGCGGCCCGCCGAGCTCGTTTACCGCATCAGTTGTTCCGCCGCCCGAGGGCGACTCCCAGAGCGGGAGACGGGGCTCGAACCCGCGACATCAAGCTTGGAAGGCTTGCGCTCTACCAGCTGAGCTACTCCCGCGTTTCCCTTCTCCCGCATCGCCTCGCGCCCTCGGCGCTGATCGATGGTGGGGGAAGGATTCGAACCTTCGAAGGCATAAGCCGGCAGATTTACAGTCTGCTCCCGTTGGCCGCTTGGGTACCCCACCGCGCTACGCGCCCACACTCGCCCGCGCGCCAGACCTCGCGCACGACGTTCGATCCCAGAGCTGACGGCGAGAATCGAACTCGCAACCGCCTGATTACAAATCAGGTGCTCTGCCAATTGAGCTACGTCAGCAACCGGCCGTTTTGCGCGAGACTCGTACAATACCAGAGCGTGGCACAAGTGTCAAGCCGCGCTCCCGCGCTGACTTAGCCGGGCCGGCAGCAAACAGACGGCAACCGCCCCCAGCCGCCTCGGCTCACCCCTCCCGGCCGGCCGGAACAGGGGCCAAAATCCCCTCCCAAAATCCGCAAACACCTGATTCTGGGGTGGCTACCCCACACGCTTCCACTTGGTGCCCGACGGCGTATCCTCGATCGCGATTCCCCGCTCCGTGAGCTCCGAGCGGATCCGGTCGGCTTCCGCAAAGTCCCGCCGCGCACGGGCTTCCCGCCGCGCCACCAGTTGCCCCTCCACCCACGCCACCAGCGCCGGATCGTCCACGGTGCGGTCGGGAATGAGGTCGAGCACGCCGTTCATCCGGGCAAATGCCGCGCGGGCCACGCCCAGCGCCGCCGAGTCCGATCCGCGACGGTCGAGCTCGGCGTTGGCCGCGCTGATGAACGTGAACAGCGCCCCAACGGCCCGCGGCGCGTTGAGATCGTCGAACAGCGCCGCCTCGAACGCCGCCACGGCGTCGCCCGCCGCCGCGGCCAACGCCGGCGTGCCGCCCGCGGCCTGGGCCAACCGCTCCGCGAAATCGCCCACCCGCCGCACCGCTTCGCCGCTCGCGTCGAGCGCGTCGTCGGACAGGTTCAGCTCCTTGCGGTAGTGCGCGCTGAACACGAAGTGGCGGATGGCCGCCGCCGACACGTGCGCCTCGCGAAGCCCCTGCACGGTGCTCACGTTCCCCACCCGCTTGGCCATCTTCGTGCCGTCGGTGAGCAGGAACGCCCCATGGCACCAGAACCGCGCGAACGGCTTGCCGGTGGCGGCCTCGGACTGCGCGATCTCGTCCTCGTGGTGCGGGAACACGAGATCGACCCCGCCGGTGTGGATGTCGAGCGTGTCCCCCAGCAGATCCATGGCCATCGCCGAGCATTCCAGATGCCAGCCCGGGCGCCCGCGGCCCCACGGGGACTCCCACGCCGCGCCCACCCGCTCGTCCTCGTCCTTGGCCGCCTTCCACAGCGCGAAGTCCTGGGCGTTCTCCTTGGCGTAGTCGTCCTGCGCCACGCGCGCGCCGGCCTTGATCTCGCGCGTGTCGAGGCGCGACAGGCGGCCGTACTGCGGAAACCGGGCGATGGCGAAGTACACCGATCCGTCGTCGGCTTGATAAGCGACGCCCGCCTTCACCAGCCGTTGGACGAGCGCGATCATCTGCGGGATGAACTCGGTGGCTCTGGGATACGCCTCGGCGGGTTCGATGCGCAGGTACTCGCGGTCGGCCTGGAAGACGGTCGTGATCGGCCCCGTGATCTCGCCGATCGTCACGCCCTGCTCCGACGCGCGCTTGATGATCTTGTCGTCGACGTCCGTGAGATTCATCACCTGGCGCACCTTCCACCCGCGCAGCCTGAGCGCGCGGCGCAGCAGGTCGTTGAACAGGAACGTGCGGAAGTTGCCCAGATGCGCGGGGTTGTAGACGGTGGGTCCGCAGCTGTAGAAGCGTACGGTGTCCCCGTCGGCGGGCGCGAACGGCTCCACCTGTCGAGTGAGCGTGTTGTAGAGGCGGAATTCCGGCGCCGGCATGACCATCGTCACAATGTAGTGGAGGGCGCCAGCGGGATCGGCACGGTGGGCACCTGGTCGCGCGCGAACGCGGCCTGCACGCGGCGCCGCAGTTCGCCGGCCGTGGCGTCGAGATCCCCCGGCTTGACGCGCGTGGTGATGCCGAGCGTCACGGTGCCGGGGCCGAACTTCTCGATGCCGGTGACCGTGGGCGGGTCGAGCAACCGGGTCGCCCAGGCCGCGTCGCCGGCCAGCCCACCAGCCACGGCGCCCAGCGTCTTGGCCGCGGCTTCGGCGGCATGCCAGGGCACGTCCACGCTCACCGAGGCGCGGCGCCAGGCGCGCGACAGGTTGGTGACCTGCAGGATCTGGCCGTTGGGAATGATGTGCAGCGCGCCGGTGGCGGCGCGCACGTACACCAGACGCAGCGTGAGGTCCTCCACCGTGCCTTCCACGCCGCCGATGCGCACGGCGTCGCCGAGCCCGAACTGGTGCTCGAACTGGAGGAAGAACCCGGTGACGTAATCGCGCACGAGGCTCTGCGAACCGAACGAGATCGCGAGGCCGAGCACGCCCGACACGGCGAGCAGCGGGTTGGTGTCGACCCCGAAGGCGTGCAGCGCCATGATGCCGCCGACGACCACGACGAGGGTGCGCCCCGAATTGCGCAGCAGGAGGGCGAGCGTGCGGGCGCGCTGCTCGCGGGCCGGCCCCCATTCCTCGCCGCGCGCCGAGCGCGCCATCGTCTCGATGCGCGCGGCGACGACGCGCACGGCGATCCAGGCCACGGCGCAGGCCACGAGGATGACGCCGAGCTGCTTGGCCGACTCGGCGAGTTCGCCAAGCGTATACGGAACGTGCACGGGCCCCTGCAGGGCGACGACAGCCGGGAAAAGCACCCGGAGAAGCTAGGCGTTCTCCCGCGGCATGGTCAACGGACCTCCGGGCTGGCCGGCGCTTCGGCCACGCGCGCCGACGCCGGACGATGGCCGGCCTCGCCCATGGAATGCAGCACGCCGTCGCGGAGTTCGACGACGCGGTCCGCGAGCGCGGCTAGGGCGATGCCGTCGCGGCCGGCGAGGAGCACGGCGCCCCCGGCCGCCGCGTGTGCGCGCAGGCGATCGCGGACGGCGGCGCGGGACCCGGCGGCGAGGGCGTCGCAGGTGCCGTCGAGGAGGAGCAGGGCGTGTTGCGTGGCGAGTCCGATGGCGAGCGCCAGGCGCGCCCGCTCGTCGGTGGTGAGCGCCACCTGCGCCGTGTCGGCGGCCGCCGCCAACCCGAGCGCGCCGATCATCTCGGCCAAGCGGCAGGGATCGACGGCGGAATCGCTGGACGCCCGCTCGATCACGTCGCGCACGGTATCGAACGGATACGCGGCCGGCGACAGGGACACGACGCGGGGGCGCTGCGCGGCCGGCCCCCAGTGCAGGGCGCCGGCGTCGGGGCGCGCGAGTCCGGCCACGCAGCGGACCAGCGTGGTCTTGCCGGCGCCCCGCGCTCCGGCGATGCCGACGATGTCGGCCGGTGCGAGCTCGAGGTTCACGCCGCACAACACGCGCGCCACGGCCGAGCAGCCGGGTGTGCCTGCGGCATACTGCTTTCGGAGTCCTCGCGCGGAGAAGTGCATGGGCGGCGGTGTTGGCGGTGGGCGCGACGTGCGGTTGGCCCGGGGACTGTGCACCCTGGAGCCGGCCGGACCGCCATCGGAATGGCGCACCGAGGCGCAAAACGTCCGCGCGCGCGCCCGACCGCGGCGCCGTCGGCTCAGCGCGGACGCGTGCGGTGAAAGGCGTCGATGGCGTCGACCACCGGCGCCGGATCGAACCGCACCGGATCGGTGGTGGGGAGGCCGGTGTCGCGGGCCGTGCGCTCCACCGCCGCGCGCGCGGCGGCGTCGTCCATGTCGTACGTGTTGAGGGCGACGGCGATCACGGGAGCGGGGCGCAGCACCACGCGCTCGTGGAGCCGGATGAATTCGGGCAGCGGCGGAATGGCCATCCACTCGTTGTGGCGGATGGCGGTGCGCGACGGTTGCGCGCACATCACCTGCGCGTGGGGAAGCGCGCCGTGCAGGAGTCCGTACGTCACCCCGGAGTAGCTGGGATGGATGATCGAGCCCTGCCCTTCGACGAGCACGATGTCGGCGTCCCTGGCGGCGTCGAGCACGAGGCGTTCGGCGGCGCCGGCGATGAAGTCGGCGATCACGGCGTCCACCGAGATGCCCCGGCCGTCGACGAGGATGCCGGTCTGTCCGGTGCCGGCGAACGCGACGCGGTGGCCCTTGGCGCGGAGTCCGTCGAGGAGTTGGAGGGCCGCCGTCATCTTGCCGATGTTGCAGTCGGTGCCCACGGTGAGGACGACCGTGGCGGCCACGTCGCGCACGCGGCCGCGGGCCACCTCGAGATCGCGCGGCGGACGCCGCAGGTCGTGGATCGTGGCGCCGGACGACGTGGCGTGGGCGGTGAATTCCGGGTCGTCGCCGAGCAGGGTGTGGAGTCCGCTCCATACGTCGAGCCCGTCGTCGAGCACGCGGCGAATGATGCCGCGCCACTCGGGCGGGAGCTGGCCGCCCTGCGGGGCGATGCCGATGAGCAGCGCATTGGGGCGATGGGCGAGGCCCTCGTCCACCGAGCCGACCACGGGGATGGCGCCGCCGAAGCCGAGCACCTGCTGCGCGGTCTTGCCGCGCTGGGTGGAGTCGAGGACCGCGGCCACGCGGTCGGGGGTGTAGCGGATGCAGGCGTTCGCGGTCTTGGAGCGAACCGGATTGAACGCACCTTCGGCGAGGATCAGGAAGCGCGGACGGGGGGTCATGCGGCGTGGCGGAGCGCGGTCAGGGGGAAGCGGGCGGGAATCGCTCGGAGGTCAGGAGCGACGGGGCCGGCGTCGCCTCGGGATCGACCACCAGCCCGCCGTCGTAGATGCCGTGAATGAGGATCCGACGCATGAGCACCATGACGATGGCGAGCGTGGGCACGGCGATCAGCAATCCGACCGGCCCGAGGAGTTCGCCGATCACGAGCACGCCGAGGATGCACAGCACCGGCGGGAGATCGACTTTCTCGGACATCACCAACGGCGAAACGAGATTGCCTTCGATGAGGTGGATGACCACGCCCAGTCCGAGCACGAGCAGCGCGCGGGTGCCGCCGTCGGGCGTATTGAGCACGAACAACGCCGGCAGCGTGGTGGAGAGGAGCGTGCCGAAGAACGGCACGATCGCGGCCAGCCCAGTGAACACACCGAAGGTGAGGGCATAGGGAACGTTGAGGGCGTAGAGGCCGATGCCGGTGAGGATGCCGAGCACCGTCATCGTGAAGAGCTGGGCAACGATGAAGGCGCGGAGCGTATCGCCGAGCTCGCCGAGCAGGTGGCGGACGAACCGGCGCCGCACCGGCGGGAAGAGCGACACGGTCAGGTCGCAGTAGACCTCCGGGTGCACGGCGAGATAGATGGCCATCACGCCCACGGAGAAGATGCTGATGGCCACGTGGACGCCGGCGAACAGCTTGGGCACGACGTCCTGGAGGGTGTTGGTGAGCTGGTCGTAGAGCGCGAGCACGATGCTGTGCTGGCCCGGCTGGATGGTGTCGGCCAGGGCGGGAATGCGCGCGATGGTGGTTTCGAGGGTGGTCTGCCACGTGCTGATGTACTGGGGCAGCAGCTTGAGCAGTTCCTGCGTCTGCGTGACCACAGGGGGCACGAGCATGTTGGCGAGCAGGACGAGGGCCCCGATACTGACCAGGAGGGCCGCGGGGAACGCCAGGCGGGCCGGCAGACGCAGGTGCCGCCGCAAGGCACCGGCGAGCGCATTGAGATAGAGCGCGATGAGGATGCCCAGGAACAGCAGCATCAAGACATCGGCGACGGACCCGACCAGCCACAGGATGAGGACGGTGAGGACCGTCGCCGCGAGCGCGGGCGCGTATCTGAAACGCCGCTGGGTCTCGGCGCTCAAGTCGTCTTCTTCTCTTCCGGAAGCTCCTCGATTTCCGCCGCGACGGTCTCATCGCCGCCGGCGCCGATCTGTTTGGCCTGGCCACCCGATGCGGCGGGGAGCATGCCCATCTTCTGCTTGAGGGCGAACAGTTGCTGGTCGACGCTGCCGGCCACCGCGCCGCGCTCGAGTTGCTTGAAGTCGCGCTGCAGCGTGTCGCCGGAGAACTCGTCGTCGATCTCGGCGGCGGCCTTGAGTTGCCGCTCGTTGGTCTCGATGCGCTCCTCCATGCGATTGAACGCTTCGAACGCCGACTTCTCGGAGAGCGACGACATCGTCTCGGCAATGCGCTTCTGCGCCTGGGCGCGGCGCTGGCGCGCCACGAGCAGGTTCTTCTTGCGCTTGGCCTCTTCGATCTTGTCGTTGAGGTCGCGGAGCGAGTTCTTGAGCTTCTCGGTTTCCTGGCGATGCGCGTCCCAGGTCTGCTCCAACTGCTGGCCGTTGTTCTGGTGCTCGGCCTGGCGCACGAGGGCCTGCTTGGCCAGATCGTCGCGGTTCTCCTGCACGGCGAGCATGGCCCGGCGTTCCCAATCCTGGGCCTGCTTGTATTCGGTGTCGGCCTGATCGCGCAGACGCTTCTCGTCGGCGATGGCCGTGGCCACCTGCTGCTTGGCCTTGGCGAGCTGCGAGCGCATGTCCGCGAGAATCTGCGTGAGCATCTTCTCGGGATCTTCCGCCTTCGAGATCAGATCGTTGATGTTCGAGCGGAGGAGCGACGACAGTCGATCGAAAATACCCATGGGTCAGTGTGCCTCGCGGTACGAGCCCAGCTCGCGCATGTGCGACGCCAGCGCCAGGGTCATGCTCTCATAGCTCGCCAGAAATTCGTCGTAGTCCAGGTGTTCCAACTCGAGGGCTTCGGTGAGGACGACCGAATCGCCCTGGATGCCGTACGAGCCATGGAGCAGATCGCTGGCGTTCATCTCCAGCAGCCGGCGACTCAGCGTGGCGAGCGCCCCATGCTGGGTTGGCAGGGTCATCACCTTCACCCGCAGCAGGACCACCGGCGGGGAGTAGTGGACGACCACGTCAAAGTCCTGGGAGCCACCGGGCTTGACGACCCAGAGACCGGATTCGATCTCCTCGTGCGTCGCCCCGTCCACGCTCAGGCGGTCGAGAAAGCCTTCGATTTCGTCCTTGGTGACCATCGGCGCTATCCGTGTGATACTCTGGTAAGACCTTACGGAACCATCGCGGCGGCGTTTCAAGCACCCTGGGGTCAAGCTACCGCTGCGCCGGGGGGCGGGCAACGGCCCAGGGGGATCTGTTCTATAGAACGCGCCAGCCCCGGGGGCGCAATCGCGCGCGGGCGCGGTCGGGGTCGAGGGTGGCGAGGAAGCTGGGGCTCTCCCAGCTCGCCACGAGCGACGACCCACCGGGCGGACCCACCCGGGGGCCCCAGAATCCCGCCCCCACGGCCAGGATCCGATACCCGTGGTGCTCCAGCATGCGCGACACCGCGCTCGGATACCGCTCGTGGTCCTCGTACACCACGTCGCGCACCCGGTGCTCGGCGAGCAGCGACTGGCCGCCGCGCAGTACGGCGGGCTCGTGTCCCTCCACGTCCAACTTCATGACGCCCACCCTGGCGCCATCGAGGACGAATGTATCGAGGCGCGCGAGGTGGATGCGGCGGCGTTCGCCGCGGCCGGTGCTGCCCGGCCCGGCCACCTCGGCGACGCCGCGATTCCATTCATAGGACGGCGGGAGGAGGAGTTCGCCTTCGCCGTCGTGATCGGAGAGGGCGGCGGCCGAGATGTCGATGGCGGCCACGCCGGCGGCCGACCGCCAGAGTTCCACGTTGTGCGCGAGCTCGGCGCGAACCTCGTCGTTGGGTTCGAACGCCAACACGCGACCGGCCGCGCCCGTGCGCCGGGCGAGCAGCGCCGTCATCTGTCCGATGTTGGCGCCGACGTCGAGCGCCAGTTCCCCCGGATCGGCCAGCCGCCAGAGCACCTCGGCAACGCCGAGGTCGAACACGCCCAGCTGCTGCAGCGACAACCCGATCGCGTCGCCCGCGAAGCAGCGGATGGACATGCCCCAGGGCAGCCGCACCGTGACGCGGTCCACCGATTCGCGGCGCAGGCGCCAGGCGATCCGCCGCGCCAATTGGGTGGGACGGAAGAAGTAGTGCGGCTTGATCGTCCCGCGCGCCATTTCGGCGAATCGCATGTCAGGCGCCGGACCGCTTGATCTGCACCAGCCGTTCGCGCGCCAGGCGGCGCCCGGTCGGCGTGGCGGCCAGGCCGCCGCCCGCGGTTTCCCGATAGCGCACATCCATCTCGCGGCCGATCTCGCCCATCACGTCGATGACCTCGTCCGACGGGATGGCGAATTCGATGCCGGCCAGCGCCATCTCGATCGCGGCCAGCGCGATGGCGGCGCCGGTGGCGTTGCGGAACACGCACGGGAGTTCGACGAGACCGCCGAGCGGATCGCAGATGAGGCCGAGGGTGGCCTGCTGCGCGAGGGCGACGGCGTGGCCCACCTGGGCGGGGGAACCGCCGAGCATCTCGGTGGCGGCGCCGGCGGCCATTCCGGCGGCGGCGCCCGTCTCGGCCTGGCACCCGCCCTCGGCGCCGGAGAGCGAGGCCCGTTCCGCCACCACGGCGCCGATGAGGCCAGCGGTAGCGAGCGCGTCCACGAGTTGTTCGTCGGTGATCGGGCGGGCGGCGGCGAGTCCGGTGAGCACCGCCGGGAGGATGCCGGCGCCGCCGGCGGTGGGCGCCGCGACGATGACGCCCATGGCCGCGTTCACTTCCTGCACGGCGAGGGCGCGGGCGAGCACGTCGCGGAATGGCGTGCCCGACAGCGGACCGGCGGGCCCGGTGCGCAGCTTGGCCGCGTCTCCGCCCACGAGGCCCGACGCGGAGCGCAGGTCGCCGGCCATGCCGCGCGCCACGGCGTCGCGCATGACGTGGAGCGCGCGGCGCAGGGCGTCGCGGATCTCCTGCACGGGGCGTCCCTGATCGCGGGCTTCGGTTTCGAGGGCGAGTTGGGCCAGCGTCTTGCCCTGCGCCTCGGCGTCGCGAATGGCTTCCACGAGAGAGCGATACATGTCAGCCGCTCACTTTCTCGAGCCGGTGCGCCCAGCGCACCCAGGGGAGCGCGCGGATGTGCTCGCGCACGCGCTCGTCGGGCGGCTCGTCCACTTCGATGACCATGAGCGCGTCGCCGCCGCGGTGTTTCCGGCTGAGCCGGAGGGTGGCGATGTTGAGGCCGTCGTCGGCGAGGATGGTGGCGATGCGGGCCACGGAGCCCTTCACGTCCTCGGCCACGAGGACGATGGTGTAGTGGTTGCCGAGCACTTCCACGGGAAAGCCGTCGATCTCGGTGACGTGGATGCGGCCGGCGCCGAGCGACGACCCGAGCATGACGTGTGTGCGCTCGCCGCGTTCGACCGTGATGCGCACCGTATTGGGGTGGGCGTCGTCGGCGATGGTGGTCTTCTCGAAGCGGTACTCGAGGCCGTCGCGCTCGGCGATCTCGAGCGCGTCGCGCAACCGCTCGTCGTCGGGGCGGAAGCCGAGGAGGCCGCCGGCGATGGCCTTGTCGGTACCGTGGCCCTCGCCGGTGCGCGCGAACGAGCCGTGCAACTCGATGCGGGCGCGGTCGGGGGTGCCGCCCACGAGGCAGCGCGCGACGATGCCCAGGCGGCAGGCGCCCGCGGTGTGCGAGGACGACGGGCCCACCATGACCGGACCGATGATGTCGAGCAGAGAGACCATGGAAGTGGGCGGAGAGGGTCGGAGAGCGGGCACGGTGGGCGCGCCGCGCCCGATGGGCGCCGGCGCGAGGTTCACCGCGAGCGGCGTTTCTTTTCAGTACCCCGGTTACGCGACAAAAGGGTCCGCAGGTACTGGCCGGTGTACGAGGCGTCGACCCGCGCCACGTCTTCGGGCGTGCCCGCGGCCACGATCTCGCCGCCGCGGGTGCCGCCTTCGGGCCCGAGATCGAGAATCCAGTCGGCCGTCTTGATGACGTCCAGGTTGTGCTCGATGACGAGCACCGTGTTGCCGCGGTCCACGAGTCGATGGAGCACGTCGAGCAGGAGGCGGACGTCTTCGAAGTGGAGGCCGGTGGTGGGTTCGTCGAGGATGTACAGCGTGCGGCCGGTGTCGCGCTTGGAGAGCTCGGTGGAGAGCTTGACGCGCTGCGCCTCGCCGCCCGACAGGGTGGTGGCGCTCTGGCCCAGGTGCACATAGCCCAGGCCGACGTCGAACAGCGTCTGGAGCTTCTGGTGGATGCGGGGCTGGTTCTCGAAGAAGGCGAGGGCGTCCTCGACCGTGAGTTCGAGCACCTCGGAGACGCTGAGGCCGCGGAACCGCACTTCGAGGGTTTCGCGATTGTACCGCTTGCCCTTGCACACCTCGCACGGCACGTAGACATCGGGCAGGAAGTGCATCTCGATCTTCACGAGGCCGTCGCCCTGGCACGCTTCGCAGCGGCCGCCCTTGACGTTGAACGAGAACCGGCCCGGCCCATAGCCGCGGATCTTGGCCTCGGGCATCTCGGCGAAGAGTTCGCGAATGGGCGTGAACAGCCCGGTGTAGGTGGCCGGATTGGAGCGGGGCGTGCGACCGATGGGGCTCTGGTCGATGTCGATGACCTTGTCCACGTGCTCGAGCCCGGCGATGCGGCCGTGGCGTCCCGGAATGGTGCGGGCGCGGTAGAAGTGGCGGGCCAGGGCGCGATGCAGGATGTCTTCGATGAGCGTGGACTTGCCGGACCCCGACACCCCGGTGACGGCGACGAACAGCCCGAGCGGGATCTCGGCGGTGACGTGGCGGAGGTTGTGCTCCTCGGCGTCCTCGATGCGGATGAGCCGGTCGCGATTCACCGGGCGGCGCGACGCCGGCGTCTCGATGCGCATCTCGCCGCTCAGATACTTGCCGGTGAGCGAGCCGGGGGTGGCGATGACCTCGTCCACCGTACCCTCGGCGATGACGCGGCCGCCGTGCTTGCCGGCGCCGGGCCCGAGGTCGATGACGTGGTCGGCGGCGCGCATGGTCTCCTCGTCGTGCTCCACGACGATGACCGTATTGCCGAGGTCGCGCAGCTGCTCCAGCGTGGCGAGCAGGCGCGCGTTGTCGCGCTGGTGCAGGCCGATGCTCGGCTCGTCGAGAATGTAGAGCACGCCCACGAGGCGCGAGCCGATCTGGGTGGCGAGGCGGATACGCTGGGCTTCGCCGCCGGAGAGCGACTCGGCCGACCGGCTGAGCGTGAGGTAGTCGAGGCCGACGTCGACGAGGAAGCGCAGCCGCTCGCGCACTTCCTTGAGGATGGGGCCGGCGATGCCGGGGTCGAGGCCGGGCGTGCCGGGCGCGCGCAGCGGCAGCTGTTCGAAGAAGGCGCGCGCGGCGGCGATCGGCATCTCGACCACCTGGCCGATATGGCGGTCGCCCACGGACACGGCCAGCGACTCGGGCTTGAGGCGGTAGCCGGCGCACGCTTCGCAGGGCACCGAGAGCATGTACTCCTGCAGTTCCAGGCGCACGGCGTCGGAGCTGGTGTCCTCGTAGCGGCGCTCGACGTTGGCCAGGACGCCTTCCCAGGCGAGGTCCGCGCGGCGCGTGCCGCGCTTGCCGGTGTCGCCGTGGAGGAGGACGTCGCGCACCGGCTCGGGGATGTCGCCCCACGGCGCGTTGAGGTCGAAGTGATACTGGCGCGCGAGGGCCGGGAGGATGACGCGGCGGAGCTGTCCGGTGGGCTCGCCCCACGGCAGGATCACGCCCTCGAGAATGGAGATGCGGGCGTCGCCGAGCACGAGCGGCTCGGCCACGCGCCGGCGGGTGCCGAGGCCGCCGCACTCGGTGCAGGCGCCGAAGGGCGAGTTGAACGAGAACTGGCGCGGTTCGAGGTCGGGGAGCGAGAGGCCGCACACCGGGCAGCCGTAGCGCTCGGAGAAGATCTCGGCGGATTTGCGCGAGGCGTCGTGCACTTCGACGAGGCCGTCGGCGAGCTTGAGCGCGGTCTCGATGGAATCGGTGATGCGGGCGCGGTCGTCGGGGCGGACGGCGGTGCGGTCGACGACCACGGAGATCGTGTGATTCTGGCGGCGGTTGAGCTTGGGCGGGGCCGCCAATTCGATGAGTTCGCCGTCCACGTAGGCGCGGATGAAGCCCTGCTTGCGGACGGCCTCGAAGAGGTCGCGGAACTCGCCTTTGCGCCCCTGGACGAGGGGGGCGCGGATCTCGATGCGGGCGTCGGCCGGCCAGGTGAGGACGATCTCGGTGATCTGCGCGGCGCTCTGGCGCTCCACCGGGCGGGCGCAGTTGGGGCAGTGCGGCGTGCCGGCGCGGGCGTAGAGCAGGCGCAGGTAATCGTAGATCTCGGTGACCGTGCCGACGGTGGAGCGCGGATTGTGGCCGGCGCTCTTCTGCTCGATGGAGATGGCCGGCGACAGGCCCTCGATGGAATCGACGTCGGGCTTTTCCATGAGGCCGAGGAACTGCCGGGCGTACGCGGAGAGCGACTCCACGTACCGACGCTGGCCTTCGGCGTAGATCGTGTCGAACGCGAGCGAGGACTTGCCGGATCCGGAGAGCCCGGTGATCACGGTCAGACGGTCGCGGGGGATCACGACGTCGATGTTCTTGAGGTTGTGCTCCCGCGCCCCGCGGATGATCAACGCATCTTCAGCCATAGCCTGGGAAAGCTGGCCGGTCGGGCGGGAGGAGACAAGCCGGGGGGTTCGGGCGTTATCTTACGGGAACTTCTCTCCCGCCCGCCATGCCTCACACCGATGCCATCGTCGTCCTGACCACCGTCGCCTCCGACGAGGAGGGAGTGCGTCTGGTGCGCGCCCTCCTCGAACGCCGGCTGATCGCCTGCGGCACGCTCCTGCCCGGCGCCCGTTCCCTCTACCGCTGGCAGGGCAAGATCGCCGACGAGCACGAGGTCGTGCTGCTGCTCAAGACCCGATCGGCGCGCCTCGAGACCCTGCAGATGGCGTTTGGCGAGTTGCACCCCTACAAGGTGCCGGAACTGCTCGCCCTCCCCGTTTCCGCCGGATTGGCGAAATATCTGGAATGGATCAGCAGCGAAACCACGCTCGCGCTTGCGTGACGCGATGAGCCGCACGCACGATCGACTGGACCCGCCGGAGTCGGGCCGCCCCGGGGACCGCGGCGCCGGCCGGCCGCCGGTGGAACGCGAGGTGCCCGCGGGGCCCGTGGTGCCGAACGCCGACGCGCCGGGCGCGGCGGCGAATGCGGAGCGGGTCGACGGGCCGGCGCGGCGCGCCGCGCTGGACGAGGTGCGTGAGCGCCTGCAGCGCCGCGACGTGACGGGGGCGATCGCCCGCCTGGACAAGATGCTGGGCGAGACGCCCGACGACGTGGAGCTGCTGTGCGAGCGCGCCACGCTGCATGCGTCGGAGTCGCGGTTCGAGCGGGCGGGGGCGGATCTGCGGCGGGCGGGGCACGTGGCCGAGCACGACGTCCGCGTGTTGCTGGCCAGCGGGCTGCTGGCGTGCAAGCGGGCCCGGTGGCGCGACGCCATCGAGCCGTTGCGCGAGGCGGCCGCGCTCTCGCCGGCCGACGCCGCGGTGCAGTATTACCTGGGCGAGGCGTACAATCACGTGGACGACCTGCTCCCGGCGCTCACCGCCTACGAGCGCGCGGTGGAGTTGGAGCCGGCCAACTGGCGGGCCATGAAGGGCGTGGGCATGGTGCTCGACCGCCTGGGGCGGCGCGACGAGGCCACCGAAGCGCACCGCCGCGCCCGCGAGGCGCGCACCCCGTGATCGAGGTGCGGATCGACGATCTCGCGTTCTACGAAGGCGAGGCGATCGCCTGGCCCGTGGACGCCTCGCTCGGCGCCACCACGCCGCTGTTGCGCCGCGTGGAGCAGGCCGGCGGCGACGCGCTGGCCAAGCGCGCGCCGCTCGTCCAGCCGCTGCCGGTCGGGGCGGCGGTGGTCACGACGGCCGGCGATCTGGGCGTGGAACTGCTCATCCACGCGGTGGTCGGGAGCCACGAGGAGCGGATCACGCGGGACACCGTGCGCCGGGCGCTGGTGAGCGCGATGCAGCGGGCGGTGGATTTCCAGATCGGCGAACTGGCGGTGGCGCCGTTCGGCATCGGCGCCGGCAATCTGGACGTCGAGGACAGCGCCGACGTGATGGTGGGCGTGTTGCAGCAGCACGTGGCGCGGGCGCCGTACCCGCGATCGATCGTCGTGATCGTGGAGAATCCGGTGGAAGAGGCGGCGTGGCGGGCGGCGCTCGCCCTGACGCGGGGGACGCGGTGAGCCGGCGCGGTTGGGTGGGCGCGGCGATCCTGGTGCTGTGGGCCGCCGGCATGGGGGTGCTGATCCGGCGGGAGTACTTCCAGCCGAACGTGGAGCGGCTGGCCGAGGCGGCCACGCGCGTGACGCCGGGCGCGGTGTTCTTCGCGGTGATGCAGGGCGCGCGCCAGGTGGGGTTCGCGTCGTCGACCATCGACACGGTGCCGGGTGGGATCACGTCCACCGATTATCTGGTGGCCGATCTGACCGCGGGCGGCGCGGTGCACCGCCTGCAGGCGCGCACGACGGTGGAGGTGTCGCGCGCGCTGCGCGTGCGCCGGTTCGAGGTGGACGTGCAGTCGGATTCGGCGCCCTTCCATGCCGGGGGGCGGGTGGACGGCGACTCGGTGGTGGTGTACGCGCTGTCGTCGGGGGGCGCGCCGGCCACCGACTCGCAACGGGTGGCGATCGGGGGGCCGATCCTGCTGCCCACGCTCGTGCCGCTGGCGATCGCGCTGGGTGAGGAACCCAAGGTGGGCAAGTCGTACGTGCTGCCGGTGTTCGATCCGACCACGATGGCGCCCAAGGACGCGCGGATCAGCGTGCGCGCCGAAACGACGTTCGTGGTGAGCGACAGCGCGGTGCTCGATTCGACGACGATGCGGTGGCGTGGCGTGCAGCCCGATACGCTCCGCGCCTGGCGGTTGTCCAGCGAGGGCACGAACGGCATCGGCGGCTGGATCGACGATCAGGGGCGCGTGGTGGCGACGACGCAGCTCGGCCTGCGGCTGGAGCGGCGGCCGTACGCGGTGGCATTCGAGAACTGGCGTCTGGACGCCGAAGCGGGCGGCCAGGCGGCGCCCAACGCCGACCGGGACATTCTCGAGACGACGGCGATCGCGGCCAACGCGCGGGTGACGCGTGAGCTGCCGCGGCTCCGGGTGCGGCTGTCGGGCGCCGACCTCGCCGGCTTCGATCTGTCGGGCGGGCGGCAGACCCTGCACGGCGACACGCTGACGATCGTGCGCGAGGATCCGGACAGCCTCGCGCCGCGGTTCCTGCTGGGCACGACGCCGTCGTCGGCGTTGGGGCGGGAGATGCAACCGGCGCCGCTCATCGAGTCGGCCAATCCGCAGATCCACGCGCTGGCGCTGCGGATCCGCGGCGCCGACCGCGACGCGCGCTCGGTGGCCCGGCGCATCAACGCGTGGGTGTACGATTCCCTGGAGAAGAAGATCAGTCTGGGCGTGCCCGACGCGCTGCAGGTGTTGAAGACCCGCAGCGGGGACTGCAACGAGCACACGCAGCTGTACGTGGCGCTGGCGCGGGCGGCGGGCATCCCGGCGCGGGTCGCGGCGGGATTGGCCTACGTGAACGGCAAGTTCTACTATCACGCGTGGCCCGAGGTTTACCTCGGACGGTGGGTAGCCGTCGATCCTACATTCGGGGAATTCCCGGCCGATGCGGCGCACCTGCGGTTCGTGGTCGGCGGGTTCACGCGGCAGGCGGAACTGATCCATCTCATCGGGGTGTTGCGCATCGAGGTCCTGCCCGCCGGCACGCCGGCACGGTGATCGGGCACGCGCGCCCTCCGCTCCTCCACTCTCACACCCGGCCATGATCCGACTCAAGAGCCTCACCAAGCGGTACGGCAGCTTCACGGCGGTGGACGCGATCGATCTCGACGTGCCGCGCGGCGAACTGTTCGGCTTCCTGGGCCCCAACGGCGCCGGCAAGACGACCACGCTGCGCATGATCGCCGGCATCCTGCGGCCCACGGGCGGCACGGTGGAGATCGGCGGCGTGGACATCGACAAGGATCCGATGGCCGCGAAGATGAAGTTGGGGTTCATCCCCGACCGGCCGTTCATCTACGAGAAGCTCACGGGCGCGGAGTTCCTGCGATTCGTGGCGGGGCTGTACGATCAGGAGGGCCCCGAGGTGGAGCACCGGGCGCGCGAGTTGCTGGCGCTGTTCGATCTCGCCGAGTGGCAGGACGAGCTGGTGGAGAGCTACAGCCATGGCATGCGCCAGAAGCTGATCATCTCCAGCGCGTTCGTGCATCGCGCCGAAGTGATCGTGGTCGACGAGCCGATGGTGGGCCTCGATCCGAAGGCGGCGCGCATCCTCAAGGACCTGTTCCGCGAGTACGTCAACCGCGGCCACACGATCATGATGTCCACGCACACGCTCGAGGTGGCGGAGACGCTGTGCGACCGGATCGCGATCATCCAGAGCGGCAGGATCCGGGCGTGCGGGACGATGGCGGAGCTGCGGCAGGGCGCCGAGGGCGGCGCGTCGGGGCTGGAGGACATCTTCCTCAAGCTCACGGGCGAGAACGCGGCGCGCGAGCTGATCGAGGTGTTGAATGCCTGAGGCCGGCGCCGACGCGCTGGCGGCCACCGGCGTCGCCGACCCCTCGCTGTTCCACCTGCTGGAGCCCAAGTGGCTCACGGCGCGGGCGCGCCTGCTGGCCGACGAACGGGGACGGGGCGCGCGGTTCGCCGTGCTGGCGGTGTTCGGGGCGCTGTTCTGGGCGTTCGTGTATTTCCTGCTCTACCGGCTGTTGAACTACTTCCGCGGCGTGGAGGAGATCGGTCCGCTGCTCGCCGGCAAGCTGCTCGGTCTGATCCTGATCGGGTTCTTCTCGATCCTCGTGTTGTCGAACATCATCACGGCGCTGTCGAGCTTCTTCCTGGCGCGCGATCTCGACCTGCTCGTCTCGGGGCCCGTGGACTGGCTCAAGCTGTATCTCGCCAAGCTGCTCGAGACCACGGTCCACTCGAGCTGGATGGTGACGCTGCTGGCGATCCCGATGTTCGCCGCGTACGGGCGCGTGTACGAGGGCGGGTGGTGGTTCCCGCTGGTGAGCGCCAGCGTGTTCCTGCCGTTCCTCATCATTCCGGCGGTGGTCGGTTCGGCGGTGACGCTGCTGCTCGTCAACATCTTTCCGGCGCGCCGCACGCGCGACATCCTGAGCGTGATCGCGGTGCTGGCGGCGGGCGGCATCGTCCTCCTGTTCCGGCTGGTGCGGCCGGAGCGGCTGGCGCGCCCGGAAGGCTTCCGGTCGCTCGTGGACTTCGTGACCGTGCTCCGCACGCCGACGTCGCCGATGCTGCCCAGCGAGTGGGCGGCGCGCGGCGTGATGAGTTGGCTGCAGTACCGGTTGGACTACCTGCCGTTCTACCTGCTGTGGTCGTCGGCGGCGGCGGCGGTGGTGATCGGCGCGCTGCTGCACCGCGCGTTCTACCTCAAGGGGTTCAGCAAGGCGCAGGAGAGCGGCGCGCACTGGGTGCGGGGGACGGCGTTGCGGCGCTTCGGCGCGCTGGTGTTCCGTCCGCTGTCGGTGCTCAAGCGCGAACTGGTGCTCAAGGAGCTCCGGGTCTTCTTCCGCGACACGACCCAGTGGTCGCAGCTCATCCTGCTCGGCGTGCTGGTGGTGGTCTACGTGTTCAACATCAAGTACCTGCCGCTGCACGGCGACGGCATGACGTTCTTCCTCATCAACATCGTGCCGTTCCTGAACCTCGTCCTGGCGGGATTCGTGCTCGCGTCGATCGCCGCGCGATTCATCTTCCCGGCGGTGAGCCTCGAGGGGCGCACGCTATGGCTGCTGCGGTCCAGCCCGATGGAAGTGCGCGACCTGCTGTGGGCCAAGTTCTGGGTGGGCACGCTGCCGCTGCTCATCCTCGCGCTGGCGATCGTCTCGGTGACCGACTACCTGCTGGCGGTGAGCGACTTCATGTTCGCCGTCTCGGTGCTCACGATCACGCTGATGACGTTCGCGGTGGCCGGATTGGCCCTGGGGTTCGGCACCATGTTCCCGCAGTTCGACACCGAGAACGCGGCCCAGATCCCGACGTCATTCGGCGGCCTGCTGTTCATGATGGCGTCGGTGGCGATGATCGGCGGGGTGGTGATCCTCGAGGCCCGGCCGGTCTACTCGTATCTCTCTGCCAGCATGTACCATACGGACCCCGATCCGGTGGAGATGTGGCTCGGATTCGGCGCCGCCGCGCTGTTGTGCGTCGGATGCACATTGGTGCCCATTCGAATCGCGTTGACGAGGCTGTCCGCCGTCGAGCGCTGAGCCCTTCGCGGAATCTTTGCGTGAGCGACCGCCTGCGGACGCGGTGACGCCCGCGCGCCGCCCCGGGTCATTTACGTCACAAGACCGCAGCGGTGTGTCACGCTTCGGTAACCCAGGCTTCGCCCCATCCGGGCGAACGCAGGACCCAGCCCCCCATTTCGGAGGAAGTACATGATCCGCATGCGTTGGTTCGCTCTCGCACTCGCGTGCTGCATGGCTACGACCGTGCACGCGCAATCCACCCAGGACACCGCCAAGCCCAAGGCCGCGATGACCAAGGCCGGCAAGAAGAAGGCCGGCGAGAAGATGGAGAAGAAGGGCGAGAAGATGGAGAACAAGGGCGCCGCGACGTCCAAGGCCGGCGAGAAGCTGGAGAAGAAGGGTGCCGTGGCCTCCAAGGCCGGCGAGAAGGCCGAGGTCAAGGGCGCCGCGATGTCCAAGGCCGGCGAGAAGATGGAGAAGAAGGGCGCCAAGATGAAGAAGAAGGCCAAGAAGGGCGACACCGCAGGGACGAAGAAGGGCAGCTGACGTCGCCCGTGTGAACGAAGCCCCGGCATGCATCGCGCATGCCGGGGCTTTCTCGTTTCCGCATACCCGCGCTGCTCAGCCGGGAAGCGGCGCGCCGCAATTGGAGCAGAAGCGCGCGTCCGCTTCGGGGCGCGGGCCGCAGCGGGGGCACGCCGCGTGCGTGGCGCGATACGCGCGCAGCGCCGCTTCCACGGCATCGTCGTCGCGCGGCACCGCGCGTTCGCGCGCACCACCTTCGTCATCCGTCTTCGCCATCGGCAATCCCTCGCGCTCCGGTTCGTCCGGAGGGAAAAATAGCGGGTACAGCACGATGCCCAACGCCGCGAGCGCGAGGAGCGTGCCCAGGAGCAGCGCGGCGTTCATCGGCGGCTCCGGCCGGCGGGGTCCGCGGCCGTCTCGCGCGCCGGTTCGGCGCGCGGCCACATCACGATCAACCCGCCCAGCGCGATCATCACACCCGCCGCCCACACCCACGCCACGAGCGGGTTGAACGCGATATCCAGCCGGGCCGTGTCGCCGCTCGTGCCGGCGAGCACCACGTACGTGTCGAGCAGCGGCGACGTCCGGATGCCGGCCGACGGCATCGGGTCGGCCAGCGGCTGTCCCTGCGCATCGAGGTACTGGCGGCGCTCGCTCACGATCAGCCCGCGCGGCACGCCGTCGCGCGAACTCTCCACCGACACCGCCGACACGTTGCGGTCGTCGGCGCCGTAGCGCGACACGCCCTGACTCACGAACCGCCACACGTGGCCGTAGGGATCGCCGAGCGTGGCCGCCTCGCCCGCGCGCACGGTGACGGTGTGGCGCGACCGGAGGAACATCCCCGCGAACGCCGTCAGGGCGAGGGCCAGGCCGACGTGCGCCACGTATCCCCCATAGCGCCGGCGGTCGCCGGCGACCACGCGCGCCAACGCCCCACCCGCGCCCTCCCCGTGCTCGGCGCGCCGCGCGCGCGTGGCGGCCGCGAGATCCTGCGCGATCGCGCCGATGACGAGGCCGCCCGCGCACGCGGCGGCCAGCGATCCGGCGCCGCGCGCGCCCAGCACGGCGAGCGTGAGCACGGCCAGTATCGCCGCCGCCACCGGGCCGCGCAGCATGCGCGGCAGCGACGCCGCCGTGGTTCCGCCCCAGCGCAGCAGCGTGGCGAGCGCCATGGCCGCCACCGCCAGCAGCCCGAGCGCGAAGCCGGCGCCGTTCAGGAACCGCGCGCCGCCCGGAAGCGGTGAACCGCGCAGCCAGCCGAATGCGAGCGGCACCAACGTGCCCACGAGCAGCACCGCCGCGATCGCCGCGAGCAGCGCGCTGCCCCACGCCAGTCCTGCCTCGCGACCCAGCCGCGCGCCTATCGTCGCGTCGGGCGCCCCCTGGTGCAGCCGCGCCGCCACCAGGTACGCCGTCCCCCCGACGACGACCAATCCCACGCCGAGCCAGCCGACGAGCGACGAGCGGCTCACGCCGAGCATCGCGCCGCCGGTGCCGCGCCACGCCATGAACGCCCCGAGCAACGACAGCAGGAACGTGGCCGCCACGAGCACCACGCTCCACGCGCGGAGGGCGCCGCGCTTCTCGTACACGGCGAGCGCGTGCAGCACCGCCGAGGCGGCGAGCCAGGTGAGCAGCGACGCGTTCTCGGCCGGCCGCCAACTCCAGTAGCCGCTCTGCGTGGGGTCGCCGTACGTCCAGCGCATCCCGAGCACGATCGCAATCGTGAGCAAGAACCACGCGGCGAGCGTCCACCGCCGCGTGAGGCGCGCCCACGCGGCGTCGAAGCGCCGCGCCACGAGCGCGGCGACGGAGAATGCGAACGGGATCGCCGTCGCCACATAGCCCAGGAAGAGCAGCGGCGGTTGGATGAACAGGCGCGGATCGCGCAGCACCGGATCGAGCCCGCGCCCGTCGGTGGGCATCCACCCGAGCCGGTCGTAGGGGTTGGTGTCGAGGCAGACGATGAGCAACAGGAAGAGCAGCACGGCGCCCATCGTCCCGGTGGCCCACGGCATGAGGTCGCGGTCGCGCCCGCGGTGCGTGAACACGGCGACCGACGCGCAGCCGGCGAGCAGCAGCGACCAGAACAGCATCGCGCCCCCCTGCCCGCTCCACAGCGCCGCCACGGTGTACGCGCGCGGCAGGCTGAAGTTGGTCTGCAGCGCCACGAAGGCGAACGAGAAGTCGTGCGCCAGCAGCGCCGTCCACACGCCGGCGGCGGCCAGCAGCAGCGCGGCGAACGCCACGTAGACGGCCCGCTCGCCGCTGGCCGCGAGATCGCGCCGGCGCAGCGCGCCGCCGGCGAACGAGACGACGGCGCCCCATGCCGCCATCAGCAGCGCGATCCAGAGCGAGAGTTCGCCGATCAGGGTCATGCGATCATGGTCCGTGCCGGAAGGCGACGGCGACGGTGGTTCCACCGACGACGTCCCAGGTGAGATCCTTGAGCGAGAACTCGCCGCCGCCGCGGCGATCCATCCATTCCTTGGTCACGCCCGCCGCCATCGTGGCCACGCTCGCGGCCGCCAGGCTCTGCTGCCGCGTGGCGCGGACGCCGCGCATCATCGCGTAGCCGGTGAGTTCGATGGCGGCCGACGCCAGGAGGTGCTTGGCCTTATCGGCGGCGAACCAGCGGTCGCCGCCGCCGTGGTCGCCGGGCCCCACCCAGAGCGTCCAGACGAGCAGGATGCCGCGCATCAGACTTCCTCCTCGTCGCGCGCCCACGCGACCGCGGCGCGCACGGCCCGCGTCCAGCCGCGGCGCCATGCCGCCACCTCGGCGCGCGCCCGCGACGGATGGAACGTGGCCGCCGACTGGCTGGCGTGGAACTGCGCGGCGTCGGCCCACACGCCGGCCGCGATGCCGGCCAGGCCGGCGGCGCCGAACGCGGTGGTCTCCACGTTGGCGGGCCGTTCCACGGGCACGCCCAGCACATCGGCCTGGAACTGCATGAGCCAGTCGTTCTGGGCGGCCCCGCCGTCCACGCGCAGGCGCGCGAACGCGCCGCCCGACACGGCGAGCATCATGTCGAGCACGTCGGCCGTGCCGTAGGCCATGGCTTCGAGCGCGGCCCGCGCCACGTGGGCGCGCGTGGTGCCGCGCGTGAGCCCGACGATCGTGCCGCGCGCGTGCGGCTCCCACGCCGGCGCCCCGAGTCCGACGAGCGCCGGCACGAAGTACACGCCCTCGTTCGAACCGAGGGACGACGCGAGCGCTTCGGTCTCGCTCGCCTGCGCCACGATGCCCAGTCCATCGCGCAGCCACTGCACCGCGGCGCCGGCGATGAAGATGGCCGCCTCCACCGCATACGCGGGGGCGCCGCTGGCGTCGCATCCGATGGTGGTGAGCAGCCCCTCGGGCGCCGCGGGCCGGGCCGTTCCCGCGTTCACGAGCAGGAACGCGCCGGTGCCATACGTGTTCTTGCCGGTGCCGGCCGTCCAGCATCCCTGCCCGAACAGCGCCGCCTGCTGGTCGCCGGCCACGCCGAGGATCGGGATCTCGACGCCGAAGCACTCGGCGCGCGCGACGCCGAACGCGCCGCTCGACCGGCGCACCTCGGGCAGCAGGGCGCGCGGCACGCCGAACAGCGCGCACAGCTCGTCGCTCCAGGCGCGCGCGTCGATGTCGTAGAGCATCGTCCGCGACGCGTTGGTGTGGTCGGTGGCGTGCACGCGGCCGCCGGTGAGCCGCCACACGAGCCAGCTGTCCACCGTGCCGGCGGCCAGTTCGTCCGGCCGGTACCGCTCGAGCAGCCGTTCCTCGCGCAGCAGCCATTCGAGTTTGGTGGCCGAGAAGTACGGATCGAGCACGAGCCCCGTCCGTTCGCGGATCCACGCCGCCCGCGGCGCCAGCTCGGCGCAGCGCGCCGCCGTGCGGCGGTCCTGCCAGACGATGGCCGGGTGCACCGGCCGGCCCGTGGCCCGCTCCCAGATGATCACCGTCTCGCGCTGGTTGGTGATGCCGATCGCGTCGGGGGTGATGCCGGCCTGGGCGATGGCCTCGCGCCCGGCGGCGAGGGTGTGCGTGAACAGCTCCTCGGGATCGTGCTCCACCCAGCCGGGGCGCGGGAAGTGCTGCGTGATCTCGCGGTATCCGCGACCCGCGATGCGGCCGTCGGCGGCGATCACGAGACAGGTGACGCCGGTGGTGCCCTCATCGATGGCCAGGACGTGTCTCATGGCGCGGCGAAGTGAAACGGGGGACGGTGCACGCCGCGATCGCTGATGATCGCGGTGATCAGCGAGGCGGGGGTGACGTCGAACGCCGGATTGTACACCGGCACGCCGGCCGGCGCCGTGGCGACGCCGAATCCACGGCGCACCTCGTCGCCGTCGCGCTGCTCGATGGCGATCGCGTCGCCGGTGGGCGTGGCGGCGTCGAAGGTGGACGCCGGCGCCGCCACGTAGAACGGGATGCCGTGGTGGCGGGCGGCCAGCGCCAGCGCATAGGTGCCGATCTTGTTGGCTACGTCGCCGTTGGCGGCGATGCGGTCGGCACCCACGATGCAGAGGTCGACGTCGCCGCGGCGCATGACCGACGGGGCCGCGGCGTCGGTGATCAGCACGAGGTCGATGCCTGCGCGCTGCAGTTCCCACGCCGTGAGACGGCTGCCCTGGAGCAGCGGACGGGTCTCGTCCACGTACACGCGCACGCGGTCGCCGCGCTCGGCGGCGAGATACACGCCGGCCAGCGCCGTGCCGATGCCGCCCGTGGCCAGCGCGCCGGCGTTGCAGTGCGTGATCACGCGGGCGTCGCGCGGGAAGAGCGCCAGCGCGTGCTCGCCGATGCGCCGGCACATGGCGCGGTCCTCATCGAGGATCGCGGTGGCCTCACGCTCCAGCGCCTCGCGCAGCGGCGTCCCGTGCAGCGGCCCCTGTGCCACGCGGAGGACGCGGTCGAGCGCCCACGCGAGATTCACCGCCGTGGGCCGCGTGCCGCGCAGCGCGGCGGCCGCCGCGCCGGCGCGTGTCCGGCGCATCTCCGGCGGCGCGTCGACGTCCGGCGTCACGGCCACCGCGAGCGCCATCGCCGCGGCGATGCCGATGGCCGGCGCCCCGCGCACGGCCAGCGTGCGGATGGCGTCGCAGGCCTCGTCGAGCGTGCGGAGGTCGCACTCGACCTGGCGCTCCGGGAGCGCCCGTTGATCGATGATGCGGACGCTCCGGCGGTCGGGGCCCCACCGCACGGCCTCCAGAATTTCCATGCCGGGAATGTAGGCGGGCGGCGGCGGACCCGCAGCGCCGGCGTTAGATTCGACAGCGTCCTCTTCCCAGCCGCCATGTCCGATTCCGTGCTCACCTTCGACGTCGCGGACCGCATCGCGACGATCACGTTCACGCGCCCCGACAAGCTCAACGCCATCAACGACGCGACGATGGCCGCGCTCGGCGAAGCCGTCGATCAGGTGCGGGCCCGCGACGACGTGGCGGGCGCGATCCTCACCGGGGCCGGGCGCGCGTTCGTGGCCGGCGCCGACATCGCCGAGCTGCAGCGCAAGAGCGCCGTCGAGGCGCACGCGCTGTCGCGCCGCGGGCAGGCGATCTTCCGCCACATCGAACTGCTCGGCAAGCCCGTGATCGCCGCCGTGAACGGATTCGCGCTCGGCGGGGGATGCGAGTTGGCCATGGCGTGTCACGTGCGCGTGGCGTCGGAGCACGCCAAGTTCGGGCAGCCCGAAGTGAAGCTGGGAATCCTTCCCGGCTACGGCGGCACCCAGCGGCTGCCGCGCCTCGTGGGCACCGGGCGCGCGCTGCAACTGCTGCTCACCGGCGAGACGATCGACGCCGCCGAGGCGCTGCGCATCGGCCTCGTGAACGCCGTCGTGCCGGCGGGCGAGCTGCTGGCCGCCGCGCGCGCGATGCTCCTGCAGATGCTGGCCAACGGTCCGTTGGCCGTGGCCCACTGCATCGACGCCGTGCAGCGCGGCGCCGAGTTGCCGCTGGACGAGGCGCTGGCCCTCGAAGCGGCGGAGTTCGGCCTCCTCGCCGCGTCCTCGGACATGCACGAGGGAGCGGCCGCGTTCCTCGAGAAGCGGCCGCCGCGGTTCACCGGCCGGTGACCGTCCCGGCCGTCCGCCTGACGGCGCTCGCGCTGCGCGATTTTCGCAACTTCCCGCGGCTCGATCTCACGCTGCCCGACGAGGGCATGGTCGTGGTGGGCGAGAACGGCCACGGCAAGACCAACCTCCTCGAAGCGATCTACTACCTGCAACTCCTGCGCAGCGTGCGCGGGGCGCGGGACGTGGACCTCGTGCGATTCGGCGCCGCCGGGTTCCATCTCGACGGCGCGATTGCGAACGGGCGGACGATCAGCGTGGGATTCGAGCGCCAGTCGCGCCGCAAGCGCGTGACGGTGGACGGCGCGTCGGTCGCGCGCCTGAGCGACGGGATCGGGACGCTGCCGTCGGTGATGTTCTCGCCGGCCGACGTGGACCTGGTGGGCGGCGCGCCGGTGGCGCGCCGGCGGTATCTCGACATCCTGCTCGCGCTGGCGTCGCGGCCGTACCTGGCGGCGTTGCAGACCTATCGCGGCGCGCTCGTCCGGCGCAACGCGGCGCTGCGCGACGCGGCGCGCACGGGGCGCGCCGACGCGCGGGTGAGCGTGTGGGATACGCCGCTGGCGCAGGCGGGCGGCGTGCTCTGGCGGCAACGGCGCGCCTGGGTGGCGGCGGTGGCCGACCGCTACGCGGCCCTCTGCGCCGAGATCGGCGAGAGCGGACTGGGCGCGCTGCGCTACGCGACGTCGCTGGACGGCGGCAGCGATCCGGAGGCGGCGATCGCCGCCGCGCTCGAGGCCCGGCGCGCGCTCGACGTGCGGCGCGGGATGACGCAGGCCGGTCCGCACCGCGACGATCTGACGCTCACGCTCGACGGACGCGACCTGCGGACGTTCGGGTCGGCGGGCCAGCAGCGGTCGGCGGCGATCGCGCTGCGGATGCTGGAGTGGGAGACGCTGCGCGACGCGTGCGGCGCCGCGCCGCTGCTGCTGCTGGACGATCCGTTCGCGGAGTTGGACGCGCGGCGCGCGGCGCGGATCCTGGCGCTGCTCTCCGGCGCCGGGATCGGACAGACCGTGCTCACCGTGCCGCGCGAGACCGACATTCCGCGCGAGTTCACGCGGCTGGCGCGGACGCGGGTGGAAGCGGGGACGATGCGGTGCTGGGAGGCGGCGTGACGGAACGCAAGCGCGGCAAGCCGACGCGGCTGAGCGAGCTGTTGCCGGGCGTGCTCGACGAGAGCGGGCTCAAGGCGCGGCTGGAACAGGCGGTGGTGATCACCGACTGGGCGTCGATCGTGGGCAAGGACATCGCGAAGGTGGCGCAGCCGATTTCGATCTCGCGGCAGGGGGTGTTGACGGTGGCGGTCACCAACGCCGCGTGGATGACGGAGTTGGCGATGATGGAGCTGGAACTGCTGCGCGTGATCAACGAGAAATCGGGCCGAGCGAAGGTGGACCGGATCCGGTGGCGGCTGGTGCGCTAAGCAGTTGTGCCACGACGACTTAAAAGCGATGTTTTGAGTTGCGATCGGGGCCGAAATTCGTTAGATTTCGCGGATTGGAGAGCGGCCGGAGTTTCGGCCTTTGTTCGGGACACAATTCAGCGCGAAACCGAGGGGCCATGAGCACATCAGCGGACCAGTCCGGAGCGCGGTACGACGCCGGCCAGATTCAGGTTCTCAAGGGGCTGGAGGCGGTTCGCAAACGTCCCGGGATGTACATCGGTTCGACCTCGGAGCGCGGCCTGCACCATCTGGTCTACGAGGTGGTGGACAACTCGATCGACGAAGCGCTGGCGGGCTACGCGGACGACATCGCGGTGGCCATCCACGCCGACAACTCGATCACCGTGTCGGACAACGGGCGCGGCATTCCGGTGGACATCCATCCCATCGAGAAGATTCCCGGCGTCGAGTTGGCGATGACGGTGCTGCACGCCGGCGGCAAGTTCGACAAGAGTTCGTACAAGGTGTCGGGCGGCCTGCACGGCGTGGGCGTGTCGGTGGTGAACGCGCTGAGCGAAGATCTGAAGGTGTGGGTGAAGCGCGACGGGAAGGAGCACTACATGGACTTCCGGCGCGGCGACACGCACACCCAGCTCAAGGTGCTGCGCGACGTGCCCAAGAATGAGACGGGCACCACGGTGTGGTTCAAGCCCGACCCGCAGATCTTCACCGAACTGGTCTACCGCTACGAGACGCTGGCCCTGCGGCTGCGCGAGCTGTCGTTCCTGAACAAGGGCGTGGTGATCGCGCTCAAGGACGAGCGGCCGGGCCAGGAGCGCGCCGAGACCTTCCACGCCAAGGGCGGCCTCAAGGAATTCGTGCAGCACCTGAACGCGGCGCGCAAGAACCTGCACCCCGAGGTGCTGTACCTGGACACGAGCAAGGACGACATCGGGATCGAACTCGCGCTCCAGTACAACGACGGGTACAACGACACCACGTTCTCGTTCGTCAACAACATCAACACGCACGAGGGCGGCACGCACCTCACGGGGTTCAAGGCCGCGCTCACGCGGGTGATCAATTCGTACGCGCAGAAGGGCAACTTCCTCAAGAAGGCCGACTTCTCGCTGTCCGGCGAGGACGCGCGCGAGGGGCTCACCGCCGTGCTCTCGGTCAAGGTCCGCGAGCCGCAGTTCGAGGGCCAGACCAAGACCAAGCTCGGCAACTCCGAAGTGGAGAGCGCGGTGAAGACGGAGGTGGGCGAGTGGTTGTCCAACTACCTCGAGGAGCACCCGCGCACGGCCAACATCATCGTCGAGAAGGCGGTGTCGGCGGCCCGGGCGCGCGAGGCGGCGCGCAAGGCGCGCGACCTCACGCGCCGCAAGTCGGCGCTCGACGTGGGCAACCTGCCCGGCAAGCTCGCCGACTGCTCGCTCACCGACCCCGCGCTCTGCGAGCTCTACCTCGTGGAGGGCGACTCGGCCGGCGGCTCGGCCAAGCAGGGGCGCAAGCGCGAGTTCCAGGCCATCCTGCCGTTGCGCGGCAAGATCATCAACGTGGAGAAGGCGCGCATCGACAAGGTGCTGTCCAACGAGGAGATCCGGACCATCATCACCGCGGTGGGCGCCGGCATCAAGGAAGAGTTCACCCTCGAATCGGCGCGCTACCACAAGATCATCATCATGACCGACGCCGACGTGGACGGCGCGCACATCCGCACCCTGCTCCTCACCTTCTTCTACCGGCAGATGCCGGAGCTGATCGAGGCCGGGTTCGTGTACATCGCGCAGCCGCCGCTGTATCGCGTGGCCAAGGGCAAGGAGGAGTACTACGCGTTCGACGAGAAGGAGCGCGACGACCTCATCAAGCGGCTGGGCAACGGCGAGGGCAAGACGTCGGTGAACGTGCAGCGCTACAAGGGCCTGGGCGAGATGAACGCCGACCAGCTGTTCGACACGACGATGGATCCCGAGAAGCGCACGCTGCTCAAGGTCAACATCGAGGATTCGGTGCTGGCCGACCAGATGTTCCAGACGCTCATGGGCGACGAGGTCGAGCCGCGGCGCCTGTTCATCGAAGCGAACGCGAAGTTCGTGCGGAATCTGGATATCTGACCCTGGGACGGTAGGACGGTAGGACCGAGCGCGCGGGAGCCCTCAGGCGCCCGCGCGCTTCATTTCGCCGCCTCCGCCTGCCCCGTCACCGCGATCCCGCCCACCCGCAGCTCCAACGCCCGCTGCTCCAGCTTCTCCACCGGCAACGCGAGCAGCAGATCGATGCGCCGGCCCAGCACCAGCAACGTGTCGCGGAACGCGCGCGCGCGCGCAACGTCATCCGCCACGTCGGCGGGATCGGGCATCCCCCAGTGCGCGAACGCCGGATGCCCCGGAAATACCGGGCACGTCTCCTTGGCGTTGTCGCACACGGTGATCACGAGATCCCACGGCTCGTGCTGCACCTCGTCGATGGTCTTGGGCCGACGCCCCGTCCAGTCGATGCCGTGCTCGGCCAGGATCTGCACCGCGCCCGGATTCACCTGCGCCGCCGGTCTCGTCCCGGCGCTCCCCACACGGAATCGTCCGCGCCCCCTGGTGGTGAGCAGCGCCTCGGCGATCTGGCTGCGCGCCGAATTGCCCGTGCACAGAAAGAGCACGGCGAGCGGTCGCCCGGTGGTCATGCAACCTCCTGGATGAAGAAGCGCCGCCGCGCCCACAGCGACACGTACACCAGCCCGATGAGCGCCGGCACTTCGATGAGCGGCCCGACCACCGCGGCCAGCGCTTCGCCCGAACCGATGCCGAACGTGGCCACCGCCACCGCGATCGCGAGTTCGAAGTTGTTGCCGGCCGCGGTGAACGACAGCGCCGCCGTCTCCTCGTAGTTGAATCCGAGCTTCACCGCCAGCACGAACGCGAGCCCGAACATCACCGCGAAGTACACGACGAGCGGCGCCGCGATGCGCAGCACGTCCAACGGCAGACGCACGATGCGGTCGCCCTGCATGGCGAACATCAGCACGATCGTGTACAGCAGCCCGACGAGCGCCGTGGGCCCGATGCGCGGCATGAACACGCCGTCGTACCAGGCGGCGCCGCGGCGGGCCACCAGCACGCGCCGCGTGAGATACCCGGCCGCCAGCGGCACGCCCAGGAACAGCGCCACGCTCTTGGCGATCGCGCCCATCGATACGTGCAACGCCGCGGTATCGGCGCCGAACCACCGCGGCACCACGGCCAGGAACAGGTAGCCGAGCAGCGAGTAGGTGAGGATCTGGAACACCGAGTTGAGCGCGACCAGCACCGCCGCCAGCTCCCCCGACCCGCAGGCGAGCGCGTTCCAGATCAGCACCATCGCGATGCAGCGCGCCAGCCCGATCATGATCAACCCGTTGCGATAGTGCGGCAGATCGGGCAGGAGCGCCCAGGCCAGCGCGAACATCACGAGCGGCCCCACCACCCAGTTGAGCACGAGCGAGGTGCCGAGCAGCCGCCGGTCGGCCACGTGCCGGCCGATCGATTCGTAGCGCACCTTGGCGAGCACCGGATACATCATCCAGAGCAGCCCGACGCCGATCGGCACCGACACCCCGGCCACCTGCACGCGATCGAGCAGCGCGCCAAGGCCGGGAAACATCCGCCCGAGCAGCAGCCCGGCGCCCATCGCCGCGAAGATCCAGACCGGCAGCAAGCGGTCGAGCGTGGACAGGCGCCGGACGGTCACGCCGCCGGCTTCCGCGCCCGCACGAACGCCGCGCCCACGCGCCCCGCCACCTCGGCCGCGATCCGATCCACATCGAGGCCGGCGTTGGCGAGAAACGCCCGCGCGTCGTCGGCGGAATACGTGCGCGTCATCTCCACGCTCGGCGATTCGAACCCCGCGTCGCGCAGCAGCCCCACGAACTCCGTGTCCTCGAGCGCGCCGGCCACGCACCCCACCCACAACTCCATGCTGCGCTTCACGTCGGCGGGGAGCTGCCCCTGCACCACGACGTCGGACACGGCGAACCGCCCGCCGGGCTTGAGCACGCGGAACGCCTCGCGGATCACGCGCGCCTTGTCGCCCGAGAGATTGATCACGCAGTTGGAGATGATCACGTCCACCGAATTGCCGGGCAGCGGGATCTCCTCGATGCGGCCGCGCAGGAACTCGACGTTCGTCACGCCGGCCTCGGCGGCGTTGCGCCGCGCCAGGTCGAGCATCTCGTCGGTCATGTCGAGGCCGTACGCCTTGCCCGTGGGGCCCACGCGGCGGGCCGAGAGGAGGACGTCGATGCCGCCGCCCGATCCGAGGTCGAGCACCACCTCGCCCGCGTGCAGCTCGGCGAGCGCCGTGGGATTGCCGCACCCGAGCGAGGCGAGCACCGCGGCCTCGGGCAGCTCGTCCGTCTCGCCGAGCACGTAGAGGCCGGCTGTGATCGGATCCACGGTGCCGTCGAACGCGGCGCCCCCGCAGCACGAGTTCACGGGACCACAGCACGACGCCGCGGCGCCCGCATCGGCCGCGCGGTCGAGCACGCGCTTGGCGGCGGCGCCGTACTTCTCGCGCACGGTGGTCCGCAGGTCGTCGCCGGTGGGCGGCTCGGCGATCGTGGCCGTCTCGGGGCGGCAGCCGCAGTCGGGGCCGCAGCAGGCCGCGTCGTCCTGGGCGGCGCGTGGGGCAAGGGGCAGCGTGGGCATCGGTCCTCCTGGCATCAAAAACGGTTGATGAATATGAAACGGCCGGTGGCCGGGATCATGCGAGGGAATCAGGTACAGCAGCGTCCGCGGCGGAGCGTGGGGAGCCCGCCCTGCCTGGGCTCGAGCGACACCGCCAGGTCATGCACCTCGGCCACGGCGGCCGACGCGATGGCGTAGTACGCCCATCGGCCGTCGCGGCGGTCGGTGACCAGCCCCGCGTCCTTGAGCACGCGGAGGTGGAACGACAGCCGCGACTGCGCGGCCCCGAGTTCGTCCTGCAACTCGCACACGCACCGCTCGCCGCCGCGCAGCATCTCCATCACCGCGAGACGCGTGGGGTCGGAGAGCGCGTGGAAGAGTTGCGACGCGCGGTCGAGATCGTGGGCGACGGCCGTTGGCATGGCGATAATTATATCAACGGTTTTTGATTCGTCAAGTGGCCGAGCGGCCGCAGCCGGATGTGTGCGGTCAGCGGGCGCCGAGCGGCTGGGGCGCGTCGCCTTCGCGGGCGATGAGCAGGAACTGCCGGCCGATGACGTGATGCACGAACATGATGGCCAGCGTGACGCCGCCCAAGGCCAGCCAGGTCACGTGGGTCATGGTCACGTCCATGCCGCCGGTGGTCGTGTCGCGGCTCACGAACGCGACCATCACATAGATCGCCGCGATTCCGCCGCAGGCGATGTACGCCCCCAGTCCCAGCAGGCGGGCGATGAACTTCGGCATCGGCAACGTCTCCGTATTGAGCGTGTGGATCTGCCCCTAATCTGCCATACCCCGTGCGCAGCGTCGAGTGCCGTCAGTACCGGGCCACCACGACGTGCGGCGTGCCGGCGGCATCCCGCGCCACGTAGGCGCGATACCAGGTGCGGTCGCCGAACCGCGCGCGGAGCGCGGCATTGCGCTCGCCCAGGTCCACGGCGTAGATGACGTCGCCGGCGAGCCGGCCGTCGGGTCCGATGGGTTCGAGCAGCAGGCCGACGCCGAACGGCAGCGCGCCGTAGCGCGCGTCGGCGCCGAGTTCCTCCTTGCACGCCGGGGTGAGCGATTGGGGGGAGGAGATGTGGATGCTGGGATCCACGGCGTGGATGGCGTCGGCGCCCGGCGCATAGGTGGCGATGCGCTGCGTGGCCGCGGCCACGCGCGCGGCGGTCGGCGCGGCGGAGTCGGCCTCGGCGGCGCGGACGGCCTCGAGCACGGAGCACGCATCGTCGCGCGTCATCACCTGCGCGGCGGCGCTGCGCGTGAAGCCCACGCCCCACAGGCGGCGCACGAGCCGCCCGCTGAACGGTTCGTGCACGAAGACCAGCGCGTGGTGGGCGTTGGCGGCGCGCGTTGCGGCGGCGAGATCCAGCTTGAACGTGGTGCGCGCCTCGCGGACCTGGCCGGCGAGTCCGAGCGCGCCGTAGGGCAGCATGGGCACGAGCCAGCCCACGCCGATGCAGGCCAGCGCGGCGAGCGGCGCGGCATGGCGCCAGTAGCCGCCGTACCGATCGGCGACGATGAACGGCGCCCGGGCGAGGAGCACGACGAGCATCGGCAGCGCCGTGTAGAGAAAACGCGGCCCGAGGAACTCGCCGTCGTGCCAGTACAGGGCGTAGGCGAGCACCTGGGCGCCGAACAGCCCGAGCAGCAACGCATCCCACCGCGTGGTGCGCCGCAGGCTGACGAGCGCGATGATCGCCACGACGAGCGCCGGCACCGGCCATCCCATCACGAAGTTGTTCGTCTCGCTCACGTACTTGGCCGCCAGGGCGAGGGCGCGGAGCGGCGTATGCGCCACGCCCTGCGGATCGACGTGGAAGCCCAGCCGGTGCCCCGGCCCCCACAGGACTTCATACGCAAAATGGAACATCCCGTGGGTGGTGACCCAGTTGCCGTAGAGCAGCGGCGCCACGCCGACGGCGCCGGCCAGCGCCTGCACGCCGAGATCCCGCCACCGGGCCGGCGTCCGCCGGATGATCGCCAGCTGGAACACGCCGATCACCACCGACACCACCACGGCGTCGAGCGGACGGATGGTGGCCATGAATCCGAGCGCGAGGCCGATCAGCGCCGCCAGGCCGGCCGACCGGCGGCGCGACGCCGCGCGCTCCCACTCGGTGAGCAGGGCGAGCGAGAGCGCGGCGAGGAAGAGCACCGGCACGTGGTTCATGTAACTGGCCGACATCAGCAGCGCGACCGGCGTGAGCGCGAACAGCACGGCCGCGGCGCGGCCCTCGGTCTCGCCGTAGGCGCGGCGCGCGAAGTGATACAGCGCCACCGCGGTCAGCCCGCCGAGCAGCGGATCGAGCAGCCAGGGCGCGTGCATCAGGTACCCGAGCGTGAGCACCAGCGGGCCGCCGATCGGGTACTCCGAATACCACGCGCCACGATCGATGACGTTGTCCACCGAGAAGAACTGGGCATTGGGGTCGGCGGGCAGGACGAACCGGCCGTGCGCGAGGATGCGGGCGTGCCAGAGCTGGGCGATCTCGTCGGCCGTGGTGGGGGCGAAGTGATACGCGTAATGCGAGAGCGCGAGGGCGAAGCCGATGAACGCCGCGCCCACGAGCACGGCGAACGCGAGCGGCGACGGCCGCCGCAGCAGGGCCATCAGGCGCGCCGGCAGCGCGCGCAGCCAGGGCAGCGGCAGCGCGGCGAGGGCGAGCACGGGCCCCACCAGGAGCAGGGTGGCGCCCAGCCAGTAGCGCACCATCTCGCCCCAGTAGGCGCCGTTGTTGGGGATGATCATCGGCAGTGGGAACAGCCCGACGATCAACAGGAAGGCCGCGGCGGCGATCGCCAGCGGCGGCACCTCCACGCGGTCGCGGGTCTCGCGCGGCGTCATGGGTGGCCCGCCTTGAGTTCCGCCACGTACACGTCGCCGTCGCGCGCGTGCATGGCCGGCGCGATGGGGCCGAACCGGGCCGTGTCCACCATCCCGACGGCGACGGCCCACGGCACGGACTGTCCATAGTTCTCGTTCAACACGATGATCTCACGGGTGGTGGCGCTGTCGGGCGTGGACAGGAGGCTGGTGTCGGCGCCGGCGCGCAACATGTAATACTGCAGCGGCGCGTTGGACGGGATCCACGCCAGCACGCGGTCGCCCCGCTGCGCCCGCGTGGCGAGGGCCTGGGCCACGTCGTGCGCGCCCTGGAACACGCCGGTGTCGAGCGACCGGGCCACGGCGTGCGTCTCGATGCCCCACGCCACGGCGGCCAGGGCGGCCGCCGCCGAGATCGCCGGCACGTGCGATGCCGCACGCGACAGCCAGGGCAGGCGCAGCACGCGATCGCCCGCCACGCCCACGAGCAGCGCGGCCACCGGCACCAGCCAGAGCCAGGTGCGCGGAAAGGGCGCGCGGTGCGTGGCGATGAGCAGCGCGGCGCTCCACACGTACGCGGCCAGCAGCACCGACACGCCCTCGCGCGTGATGCGCATGGACCCCGCGGCGCCGGCCGCGGCGGCCAGCGCGAGGAGCACGGCCACGGGAAGCGGGAATGGCTGCCCCCAACTGGCGAGGGCGTCCGCGATTCCGGGAAGCAGTTCCCGATAGAAATGCGGCCACGACGACGCGGCCACGAACTTGTTGGCGGTGAGCGCCGCCAGGCCATTGGCGCCGAGGATCGGCGCGTAGGCGACGAGCGCCACCAGCCCCGCGCCGGCGAGCGCCGCGGCCAGCCCCGCCAGCGTGGGCCCCGCGGCCGCGCCGCGCTCCACGACGAGCGCGAGCGCCAGCCAGAGCGCCACCGCGCCCAGCGGATACAGCATCACGGGGATCGTCGCCAGGCCCGCGCCCCCGACCAGCGCGAACGCGATCCACCGCCGCCGCGTGGCGCCCGCGTCGCGGATGCGCGCCGCGATGAGCAGCAGCCCCAGATACGCCGCGACCACGAACGCATACCCGCGCGCGTTGGCCGAATACAGGATGAGCGGCGTCGAGCCGGCCGCGAGCGCGGCGCCGATGAGGCCCGACGCTCTGGTGAACAGCGCGCGCCCCACCGCGTACGTGAGCGGCACGATCGCCACGCCGGCCACGAACGCCGGCAGCCGCAGCGCCCAGGCGGCCCCGCCGCCGAGCAGGGACGTCAGCTTGGCGGCCACGGTATAGAGCAGATGGTTGTTGGGAAACTGATACGAGCTGATCGCGGTGCCCCACGGCCGGCCGATGAAATAGAGAAACGTGACCGACTCGTCGTAGCGCATGGGTTGGCCGAGCGATGCCGCGCGCGCCACCGCGGCGGCGAGCACGATCAGCACCAGGGCGCCGCGGGCGGCGGCGTCCTCGCCCTCCCACCACGCGCGCAGCGCGGCGATCATCGCGACGCGTACCGCTCGACGCCCGCCTGGCTCACGCGGTGCGAGATCAGCGGCAGCGGCGGCTCGGCGTCGTCGGCGATGACGATCGCCCCGGCGAGGCACGCGCGGCCGGCCGCCACGCCGCGGGCGTCGCGCGCGAATACGGTGGCCAGCGCCTCGCCGGCCTCCACCCAGTCGCCGGGCTTGGCGGTGATCACGAACCCCACCGTCGGATCGATCACGTCGGCCACCGTCGTGCGGCCACCGCCCAGCGTGGTCACGCCGTACCCGATGGCGCGCGGCTCGATGCGGGCCACGAATCCCCGTCGCGGCGCCGCGAACAGTTCGCACTCGCGGGCCTGCGGCAGCAGCGCCGGATCGTCCACCACGGCGGGATTGCCGCCCTGCGCCTCGATGATCCGCTGGAACTGCCGGGCGGCCTGCCCGCCCGCGATCGCGCCCTCGAGGCGGCGCCGCGCGTCGGCGCCGTCGGCGGCGGCGCCGGCCAGCAGCAACATCTCGGCGCCCAACGCATACGTCACGTCCATGAGGTCCGGCGGTCCCTCGCCGCGCAGCGCGTGGATGGCCTCCTCGGTCTCCAGCGCGTTGCCGCAGGCGCGGCCCAGCGGCCGGTCCATCGCCGTCAGCAGCGCCACCACCGGGCACCCGTGATCCGCGCCCAGCGACACCATGGTGCCGGCCAGTTCCAGCTCGGCATCCAGCTCGGGCAGGAATGCCCCCGACCCGCGCTTCACGTCGAGGACCAGGCCGGTGAGCCCTTCGGCGAGCTTCTTGCTCATGATGCTCGCCGAGATGAGCGGGATGGACTCCACCGTGGCCGTGGCATCGCGCAGCGCGTACATCTTGCGATCGGCCGGCGCGATCTCCTCCGTCTGGCCGATCAGCGCGCACCCGATGGCCTCCAGCTCGGCGCGGGCTTCGGCCAGCGACAGGCGGGTGCGGAATCCGGGAATGGCCTCGAGCTTGTCGAGCGTGCCGCCCGTATGGCCCAGTCCGCGCCCCGACATCATCGGCACGGCAACCCCCAGGCACGAGACCAGCGGAGCCAGGATCAGCGACACCTTGTCGCCGACGCCGCCGGTGGAGTGCTTGTCGATGCGGGCCTTGCCCAGGTGGCCGAGTTCGAGCCGGCCGCCGCTGCCCAGCATGGCGTCGGTGAGGGCCGCCGTCTCGCCGCGATCGAGGCCGCGGATGAAGCACGCCATGAGGAACGCCGACATCTGATAGTCGGTGATCTGCCCCGCCGCGTACGCGCGGATGAAGGCGGTCCATTCGTCGGGCGCGAGGCGGCCGCCGTCGCGTTTGCGTTCGATGAGCTGTCGTGCGTCCATTGACCGTTCTACGGGGTATTCCTAACGTTGACGTGAGACGCGGGACACCGTTCGCCACGAGGCGGGCGGAGATCGGAGTCCCGCGTCCGACCCCCTCAGGAGTGGTCCTCATGAGAATCCACATCGCGGCCATCGCCGCCGTGCTCTGCGTCGCCCGCGTCGCGTCGGCCCAGTCGGCGGCCGTCGAGATCGCCCGCGGCGACAGTGCCTTTGCCTCGCTCAACGCGACGAGCGCGTTGGCGCACTATCAGGAAGCGATCACGCTGGACTCCACCAATGCCGAAGCGCTGTGGAAGGCGTCGCGGGAAGCCGTCGATCTGGGGGAGGCCGCCGGTTTCTCGAACCAGAACCAGGCCCGCGACAGCCTGTTCAAACTCGGTGAACAATACGCCACGCGCGCCGTGCAAGCGAACCCCAATCTGTCGGTGACCCACTTCACGCTGGCCCGCGCGCTCGGGCGGGCGGCCCTCACCCAGGGCCCGAGCGGCCGGGTGAAATACGCCAAGCAGGTGCGGGAGCAGGCGCTCGAGGCCCTGAAGCTCGACTCGCTCGACGACGGCGCGTGGGACGTGATGGGGGTGTGGAACGCCGAGATCATGCGGCTCAGCGGGTTCACGCGGTTCATCGCCAAGAACCTGCTCGGCGGCCAGGTGTTCGGCCAGGCCAACTGGGCAAACGCCCAAAATGATCTGGAGCACGCCGTGGCGCTGCAGCCCAACCGCATCGTGCACCACCTCAACCTGGCCGGGGTGTACGCCGACGTGGGCGACAAGGCCAGGGCCCGTGCCCAGTACGATCTGGCGCTCAAGCTGCCGGCCACCGAGTACAACGACAGCCACTACAAGCACCAGGCCGAACAGGCGCTGGCCAAGCTCCAGTAACACGGACGGCATCTCATGGATTCGAGCATCGACAACGCCCCCGCGGCCGCGCGCGACGACGGGAACGAGCCGGCGGCGCAGGAAGTCGAACGTCTGCGCAGCCGCATCGCCGACCTGCAGCGCGAACGCGACCACCTGATCGCCGTCGTGGACATCCTGCAGGAGATCTCCTCGTCGCTCCACTTCGTGGACATCCTGCAGGCCATCGCCCGCAAGCTCGGCGAGGCGTTCGGGCTCGACCGCTGCGCGATCTTCCTGTCGGGCAACAAGGACGAGGTGCGGCTGGTGGCCAGCTACGAGGACCCGACCATCCGCAACCTCGTCGTGGATCTCAAGCGCTATCCGGAGTTGCAGCGGGCGTTCGAGTCGGGGGAGACGGTGTTCATCCCCGACGCGGCCAGCGACCCGATGTTCCGGGCCGTGAAGCCGGCGCTGGATACGCGCAACGTGCGGTCGATCATCGTCGTGCCCATCCAATGGCAGGGCGCGGTGATCGGCGCGATCTTCCTCCGCACCGAGCGCGACGCGCAGCCGTTCAGCGACGCCGACGTCCACTTCTGCCAGGTGGTGGCGTCGCTCACCGCCAAGGCGCTGCGCAACGCGCATCGGTTCGAGGCGGCCATGCGCACGCAGAAGGACACGTCGCAATCGGAGCGCCGGGCGGAGGTGCAACGCATGGCCCTGCTCGCCTTCCTCCGCCGGCTGCTCGACCGGCACGCGGCCGGCGAGGCCGAGGTGTGGTCGGGCGCCGCCCTGTCGCGCGCGTCCGACGACGAGATCGATCGCCTGGTCTCGGTGGCCATGCAGGTGCTCGACGAAGAGGCCAAGGGGTGAGTGGCGTCCCGGCGGAAGCCGCGGCGCGCGCCGCGACCCTCCGCGAGCAGCTCGAGCGCGCGAGTTACGAGTACTACGTCCTCGATCGGCCCTCGATCGAGGACCGGGCGTTTGACGCCCTGTTCCGCGAGTTGCAGGCCCTGGAGGCCGCGCATCCCGCGCTGCGCACGCCCGACTCGCCCACGCAGCGCGTGGGCACCGCGCCGCAGAGCCAGTTCCGCAAGCACGCGCACCTGGTGCCGATGATCTCGCTGGGCAACGCGTTCACCGAAGCCGAGCTCGCGGCATGGGAGGAGCGCATCGCGCGGGTGGTGGCCGACGACGTGCGGCGCGGCGGGTACACCTGCGAACTCAAGATCGACGGCGCCGCGGTGTCGCTCACCTACCGCGACGGCGTGCTCGTCACCGGCGCCACCCGCGGCAACGGCGCGGTGGGCGAGGACGTGACGCCCAATCTGCGCACCGTGCACGACATCCCGCTGCGACTGCGCGGCGACCGGCATCCGGCGCTGGTCGAGGTGCGCGGCGAGGTGTACATGCCGTTCAGCGGGTTCGAGCGCATGAACGAGGAGCGCGTGCGCGCCGGCGAGCCGGTGTTCGCCAACCCGCGCAACTCCGCCGCCGGCGCGCTGCGGCAGCTCGACCCGGCCGTGTCGGCGCAGCGGCCGCTGCGCTTCTTCGGCTACTCGGCGGCGCTCCCCGACGGCGCCGCGCTCCCGGTGGCGACGCAGTGGGAACTGCTCGACCTGCTCGAGACGTGGGGCTTTCCGGTGGCGCCGCGCCGCGCCCGCGGCGCGACGCTCGACGACGTGCACGCCTGGGCCCGGCACGTGGAGCACGAGGTGCGCGCCGAACTGGACTTCGCGATCGACGGCGGGGTGGTGAAGGTCGACGCGCTCGCCCTGCAGGAGGAGCTGGGGGTGATCGGCGGGCGCGAGCCGCGCTGGGCGATCGCCCGCAAGTTCGCGCCCGACATCGCCGAGACGCGCCTCGTCCGCATCGGCGTGAACGTGGGACGCACCGGCTCGCTCAATCCGTATGCCGAGCTCGAACCGGTGGAGATCGGCGGCACGACGGTGCGCATGGCCACGCTGCACAACTTCGACCGCATCCGCGACAAGGATCTGCGGGAGGGCGACCGCGTGCAGGTCAAGCGCGCCGGCGACGTGATTCCCCAGGTGATCGGGCCGATCCCGGAGCAACGCGACCCCGACCATCCGCCGGTTCCGTTCGTGCCCCCGGCGGCGTGCCCGGTGTGCGCCACGCCGGTGCGCCGCGACGAGGAGGAGGTGGCCATCTACTGCCCCAACGTCGGCTGTCCGGGCCGGCGGCTGGAAGGGCTCGCGCACTTCGCGTCGCGCGAGGCGATGGACATCCGCGGCCTGTCGTACGCGCGCCTGGAGCAACTCGTGCGCGCCGGACTGGTGCGCGACGCCGCCGACCTCTACACGTTGCGGGCCGATCATCTCACGGCGCTGGAGCGGTTCGCCGCGAAGAGCGCCGAGGGGTTGGTGGCGGCGATCGACGCATCGCGCGCCCAGCCCCTGTCGCGGCTCCTGTTCGGGCTCGGCATCCGCCACGTGGGCGCGGGGGCGGCACAGCTCCTGGCCCGGCACTTCGGCACGCTCGGCGCCCTGCAGGACGCCGCCCGGCGCGAGGCCGGCGCCGAGGAGATCGTGGCCGTGCGCGGCATCGGCCAGACGATCGCCGATTCGGTGGTGGCGTACCTGCGGGATCCCGCGGCCGACCACCTGCTGGAGCGGCTGGCCGCGGCCGGGGTCAATCCGAGCGAACCCACGCCCGCCGGCTCGGGGAGTGCCCTCGCGGGGCAGACGTTCGTCATCACAGGAACGCTCCCCACGCTCTCGCGCAGCCAGGCCCGGGAACTGATCGAGGCCAATGGCGGACGCGTGACGGAGAGCGTCTCGAAGAAGACCACCGCGGTGGTGGCCGGCGACGAGGCGGGCGGGAAGCTCGAGAGGGCGGTGGCCCTTGGTGTGGAAGCGATCGATGAAGCGGAGCTGTTGCGACGCGTAGCCCCGTAACCGGAGACCAACGATGACCCAATCCATCCCGCTTGCCGGCAGTGGCATGATCGCGCTCACGCGCGACGCACTGGCCGCGTTGCGCGCCGCGCTGTTCCGCGACCTGGGGGCCGACGCCGCCAACTATCTCCAGGAGGCGGGCTATGCCGGCGGCGGCGCGCTGTTCTCGGCATTCGGCGAATGGAGCGTGCGCAACGGCTACGGACCGGCCGCGTCCATCGCCGCCGACGACTTCCAGCGCTGCGCCAGCGAGTTCTTCCGCGACCTGGGCTGGGGCTCGATCGCCCTCGGCACGCTGCACGGCGCCGTGGGCACGCTCGACAGCGCCGACTGGGGCGAGGCCGACCCGCAGGCGGCCATGGAATTTCCGGGGTGCCATCTGACCACCGGCATGTTCGCCGACTTCTTCGGCCGGCTGGCCGACACGCCGATGGCGGTCATGGAAGTGGAGTGCCGCTCGATGGGCGCCCCGCGCTGCCGGTTCCTGCTCGGGAGCACCGACGCCCTGCACCACGTGTACGAGGAGATGAGCCGCGGCGTCGCCTATGAAGACGCCGTCGCCGCCTCGGTGTAGCTAGCCCAGCTCTTCGAGCGCCTCGGCGTACCGCGGGTTGGGCACGAGCTCGCCGTCCACCAGGACCTCGCGGTCCCAGGGCAGGATGACCGTGCTCTGCGTGGCGATGGCGTGGAAGTCTGGCACGTAATCGCCGGTGCGGAACGCCACCGCCGTGCGCACCTCCGCGGCGCCGGCGTTCACCACCGCCGACACGGCCAGGCGCATCGTGGCGCCCGAATCGCAGGTCTCGTCCACGAGCAGCACCTTGCGGCCGCGCACCTCGTGCGGCACCTGCCCGAACACCGCCGGCGTCTCGCGCACATGGTCCGAGCGGTAGCGGCGGCTCACCAGGATCGAGTGGAACTCCACGTCGAGGATGGCGGCGATCACGGCGCCGGGCACCACCCCCGCCGTGGCCACCCCGATGACGATGTCCGGGGCGTAACCGCGGGCTACCTTGAGGGCCAGGCTGCGCGACAGCTCCCCGAACAGCGGCCATTCGACATTGAACACGCCCTGTGAAGGTTCGACCGTGGTCTTGCGCGGCGACATGGGTCCTCCTGGGGCGGGGAGCAGACGGTTCTTTGGGAAGGTACATGGCAACAGGCGGCGCTGGAAGCATGCGGCGCCACGCCACCACCGTTGCTCCGGGTGGTCACACTCGGTAGCTTTGCGCTCGGGCTGCGCACGTCGGCGTGCGTTCGCCATACATCCCTCATCCGCCTCATCAATCGCCGAATGTCTTGGTGGAGCCGCCTACTCGGCGGCAAGTCGAAATCTGACCTCAAGCCGCAGCGCCTCGACTATCTGAACGAAGCGCTGGCGCTCGAGCGCCAGGGGGATTACGACGCCGCGCTGACGTCGTACCGGCTCGCGTTGCGCGATCACCCGAACGACCCCAAGATCCTCCAGAACATGGCCATCGCGTACTCCCGCACCTCGCGGCTGGAGGACGCGGTCCGCTGCTACCGCCGCGCGCTCGAACTCGCGCCGGAACTCGGCGGCGCGCACTACGGACTGGCGTTCCTGCTGCTCAAGCGCGACGACCGCGCCGGCGCCATGGAGCACCTGGATGCGTTTCTCGGCATCGCGCCCTCCGGCGGAGACACCGAGCGCTGGGTGCAGCACGCCCGGCAGACGCTGTCCGAACTGCGGTCCGGCGCCGACGCCACCCCCCCGGAACTCGAGCCATAAGTGCAGCGCATCCTGGCCGTGGTGAGTCAGAAGGGAGGCGTGGGCAAGACGACGACCGCGATCAACGTCGCGGCCGCGTTCGCCCAGCGCGGCGTGAAGACGCTGCTCGTGGACATGGATCCGCAGGGCTCGGTGCGGTTCGGCGTGGGGCTGCAGGGTCCCGGCACCGGACCCGGCATCGCCGACTACCTCACCGGGGCCCGCGAGCTCAAGGACATCGTGCGCGGCACGGCGCTGCCCTTTCTGCGCGTGCTCCTCGCGGGCTCGGTGGCCGACAGCGGCGATCACGGCGCCTATCAGGCGCTGGTGGCCAGCTCCACCCGGCTCGGCGAACTGCTCGCACTCGCCCGTGATCGCGGCTACCTGGTGATCGTGGACACGCCGCCCGGCCTCGGACCCGTGGTTCATCGCGTGCTCGGCGTGGCGGATCGCGTCCTCGTGCCGCTCCAGTGCGAGCCGTTGGCGCTCCAGACCACGTCGCAGATCCTCAAAGGCATCCGGACCGCCGTGGCCGAGCATCCAAAACTCAAGCTCGAGGGTATCATCCTCACGATGTTCGAGGAACACAATGCCCTCTCGACGCGGATCGCCGCCTATGTCCGCCAGCATCTGCCGGCCGATCTCGTGTTCGACGTGACGATTCCGCGCACCGCCGCCACGGTGGAAGCGTTCGCCGCCGGCCAGCCCGTGGTGGTGCGCTCCCCGGCCGATGAGGCGTCGGTGGCATACACCGCCCTCGCCGACGTGCTCGCCACACGGATGGCCGGATGAGGTATCGTCTCGTGGCCCTGGCAGCCGCGGCGGCGGCGATCGGCATCGGCTGCCGCGCCATCCCGGCGCCGGTCGACGGCGTGCTGGCGCTCTCGCCGATACTGCTCCCGTCGCCCGGCGTCGTGGCGGGCGACACCCTGCGGGACAGCACGGGACGCGCCGCGCCGCTGCGCGTGGTGGCGTTCGGACTGCACGGCGAGGGCGACACGATCACGACCGTGGTGCCCACGTACGTGGTGCTCGATCCGGGAGCCCATGTGACGCCGGACGGCTACGTGATCGGCGACAGCGTGCGCCCGTCGCCGGTGCGCATCGTGGCCACCGTCGGCACGCTGCAGACCTCGGCCGCGAATCTGAGCGTCACGCCGCTGCCCGATTCGATCGGGCCGACCGGCGCGACGACCCTCGCGACGGTCACCTGGGCGCCCACCGATACGACGGCGAGGAGTGCCGCGCTGGGCGCCACCGTGCTGGCCACCGGACTCGTCCCACCGCAAGGCGTGCAGGCGGTGATCGTCCGCTACGCCATCGTGAGCGCGCCGCCCGGCTTCAACAACGCCGTCACCGGCATCCTGCTGGGCGCGTCGGGCACGCCCACCACCGCGGATACGACCAACACCAGCGGCCAGGTGGCGCCCACCATTCGCGTGCGCCCCGCCGCGCTGGCCGTCCCGTCGGCCCCCGACAGCTTCGTGGTCACCGCCACGGCCAGCTACCGGGGAGTGCCGCTGCGGGGCAGCCCCATCCGGTTCGTCGTGCCGATCAAGTCAACCGTGGCGTCGGGCTCCAGGATTCGCTGAACGGAATCCCGACCGCGGGCGTCCCTTCATCCGTTGGTGAACTCGGCGTAACTTGGGGAGAGCGAGCAGCAACCCGCCCGCTCATCAACTCTGCTGGAGGCGTCGATGATCGCGACCGGAGGCCCCCGCAATTCCCAACCGGGCACGCTGAATCACCTGTTCTTTGACGCCGTCACGCGATACGACAAGCCCGACGCGCTGCAGGTGAAGGTGAACGGGCGCTACGAGCCCATCTCGCACGGCACGCTGTTCAGCCGCGTGCGCCACGCGGCGATCGGACTGGCCGAGCTGGGCGTGCGCCACGGCGACCGCGTGGTGCTGCTGTCCGAGAACCGTCCCGAGTGGGCGATCGCCGACTTCGCCTGTCTGGCCAGCGGCGTCACCGACGTGCCGATCTATCCCAACGAGACGCCAGAAGCGGCCGCCTACATCATCCAGGATTCCCGCGCCGTGGCCGCGTTCGTCTCCACCGCCGAACAGGCGGCCAAGATCGCCGCCGTCCGCCAGGAATGTCCCACGCTCCAGCACGTGATCGGGTTCAACGACGTGCGGGAACCCGGAGTGGACCACACACTGCTCGAACTCGAAGCCAACGGGGCCGCGGCGTTGACCCCGGCGCGCGAGGACGCGTTCCGCCGCGGCGCGATGGCGGTGGAGCCCGATCATCTGGCCACGATCATCTACACCTCGGGCACCACCGGCAAGCCCAAGGGCGTGATGCTGTCGCACGACAACCTGTACTCCAACGTGATGGCCGCCAGGGAGGTCATCCCGTTCACGGGGCACGATACCTGCCTCAGCTTCCTGCCGCTGTCGCACGTGTTCGAGCGCATGGCCGGCCACTACCTGATGCTGGCCACCGGCACGTCGATCGCATACGCCGAGTCCATCGACACGGTGCCGATCAACCTCGCCGAGGTGCGCCCCACGCTCGTGCTCTCCGTGCCGCGGCTGTACGAGAAGATGTACGCCCGCGTGCTCGAGAACGCGCTCGCCGGCGGCGGCGCCAAGAAGCAGATCTTCTTCTGGGCGCGGCGCGTGGCGGACCGATGGGCCGACCAGAAGCTGGCCGGCCGCGAGCCCGGTGGCCTGCTGGCGCTGCAGTACACCATTGCCCAGCACCTCGTGTTCTCCAAACTGCAGGCCCGCACCGGCGGGCGCATGCGCTACTTCGTGTCCGGCGGCGCGCCGCTGGCGCCCGAGATCAACAAGTTCTTCTACGCGGCGGGCCTCGTGATCCTCGAGGGCTACGGGCTCACCGAGACGTCGCCAGTGATCTGCGTGAACACGCCCAAGGACTTCCGCATCGGCTCGGTGGGCAAGCCGGTGCCCGGCGTGGAAGTGCAGATCGCGGCCGATGGCGAGATCCTCACCCGCGGCCCGCACGTCATGAAAGGCTATTTCGGCCAACCCGACGCCACCGCCGAAGTGCTCGACAAGGACGGCTGGTTCTTCACCGGCGACATCGGGCTGCTCGAGAACGACTTCCTGCGCATCACCGATCGCAAGAAGGACATCATCGTCACCGCGGGCGGCAAGAACATCGCCCCGCAGCCGATCGAGAATGAGATCAGGACCAACAAGTACATCTCGCAGGTGGTGATGATCGGCGACAAGCGGAAGTTCCCGATCGTCCTCGTCGTCCCCAACTGGGAGCAGCTCGAGAAGTGGGCCAAGTACAAGAACCTGCTCTGGACCGATCGCGCCCAACTGCTCACGATGCCCACCGTGCAGGCGAAGATGGAGAAGGAGGTCTTCTCCAAGACCGCGCACCTGGCGCGCTACGAGCAACCCAAGAAAGTGGGCCTGCTCGAGCACGACTTCAGCCTCGAGCGCGGCGAGTTGACGCCCACGCTCAAGGTGAAGCGCCGCGTGGTGGACCGCGCGTACAAATCGGTGATCGACGAGTTGTATCGCGAGGAACCTGAGCCCGGCGACCCGGCCTGAGCGGTCAGCGGCCGCCGCGGCCGAGCGACACGAGGCCGCTCGGCTCCGGGGCCCGCTCCGCCACCCACACCGCCGCGTCGCGGGCGAGTTCGGTGACGCCGCTGGGCAGCGGCATCGTCGCCGGCGCGACCACGCGCCCGCCCGCCTGCACCCCGGCGAGCGCCGACGCGAGCCAGTCCGCGCCCACGTCCTGATCCACCGCCAGGCCGCGCGCGCTGCCGGCCGCCACGGGCAGCCGCGCGTCGGCGAGCAGCCCCGACGTTCCGGCGGCGATCGTCAGGCCGGCCGGCGGATTCACGAGCAGGAGATGCGTCTCGGCCACCGTCTGGATGTCCGGCGCATGCGCCGTCCATTCGCCCACCAGCGCCGCGTAGCCGCGGCCGTCGCTCAGATGGAGGAACGCCGCCAGCCGCATGGCCTGCTCGGGATCGCGCGCGACGGCCGGCGCGGCGGCGCGGCGGGGGCCGGGCGTCACGCGCAGATCCGCCACGCCCTGGGTGATGCGGAACTGCGCCTTGCACACCGGACAGCCGAGCACGCCCTCCATGATGTTGCGGCCGTCCATGCGATCGGCGGCCGCCACGAGCCACGATTCCTCGTGCGGGTGCGGGCAGCGGAGCGAATCGACCAGCTCGATGAACATCAGCTGTGCGACAGGCGCAGCTCGTCGATGTTGACGGCCGCCGCCTGCGTGACCGCGAACAGGACCGCGTCGGCCACGGCCTGCGGGGGGAGCATCTCGGGGCGCGCCGGGATGCCGGGCCGCGCGCCGAGGTTGGCCGGTGTCCAGAGATCGGTATCCACCGGGCCCGGCGACACGAGCGTGGCCCGGACGCCGGTGCCGCGGAGCTCCACGCGCAGCACTTCGTGCAGGCCGCGCACGCCGTACTTGCTGGCCGCGTACGCGGCGTTGCCCGGGAACGCCGCGTGATCGGCAATCGAACCGATGGTCACGATGTGGCCGCTGCGGCGGGCCTTCATGCCCGGCAGGAGCGCGCGCGTCAGCAGGAAGGGCGCCACGAGGTTCACCCCCAGCGCGCGGGCGAAGTCCTCGGGCGAGGTCTGCTCCAGCGGCTGCACCGAGAAGATCCCCGCGTTGTTCACGAGGATGTCGGGGGCGTCGGCGCCCAGCGCCTCGCGAAGGGCGCCGAGCGCGGCGTCCACCGCGCCCGCGTCGCCCACGTCGCAGGGCACGGCGAACGCGTCACCGCCCAACTCCGCCGCCATGCGCCGCAGCGGTTCGGCCGACCGGGCGACGAGGGCCAGGCGGGCTCCGGCGCGGGCGAGCGTCGCGGCGCACGCCATCCCGATGCCCCGGGAGGCGCCGGTAACGACCGCCGTGCGACCCGCCAGCAGGCCGGCCATGGTTCAGCTCGCGGCCACGGGCGTGTGGGCCAGACGGAGGAACTCGTCGCGCGTCATCGGGTTGTCGCGGAACGAGCCGCGCAGCGCGCTGGTGATGGTCTTGGAGTTCTGCTTCTCCACGCCGCGCATCATCATGCACAGGTGGTACGCCTCGATGACCACACCCACCCCCACCGGCTCGAGCACGCGCTCCACGGCCAGCGCGATCTCCTCGGTGAGCCGCTCCTGCACCTGCAGCCGGCGCGCGAACACCTCGACGATGCGCGGCAGCTTGGACAGTCCCACGATGCGGTCGTTGGGGATGTACGCGATGTGCACCTTGCCGAAGAACGGCAGCAGATGGTGCTCACACAGCGAGTACAGCTCGATGTCGCGCACCATCACCATGTTGCGGTGGCCCTCGGACGCGAACAGCGCGTCGCCCACCACGTCCTCCACGCGCTCGTGGTAGCCGCGCGTGAGCCAGGCCAGCGACTTGGCCACGCGTTCCGGCGTCTTGGCCAAGCCTTCGCGCTCGACGTCCTCGCCGAGCAGCTCGATCTGCCGCCGCACCAGTTGGGCGAACTCGGGGTCGGCCGTCTCGTGCGACACGCGCCGCGGCAGCCCCGTGGAGGCCTCGAGGATGGACATCACCGTCGCCCCCGGGGGGCGCCTACTGCCCTTGGTATTCGACATAGTTGTTCGGCGTCTCCCAGAGCACGAGTCGCGTGAGCGTCGCCGGCGCCACCGCCGGCGCGAGCCGCCGCCAGAAGGCGACGACGATGTTCTCGCTCGTCGGAATCGTGCCCCGCATGAAGTCCACGTCGAGGTTGAAGTTCTTGTGATCGACCTCGTCGATCACCTGCGTCTCGACGATCCGTTTGAGCGCGGCCAGATCCATCACGTACCCCGTGCGCTCCGAGATGGCGCCGGCGACCGAGACGTCGAGCACGTAATTGTGCCCGTGCCAGTTCGGGTTGTTGCACTTCCCGAACAGCGTCCGGTTCTCGTCGTCCGACAGCGCCGGATTGTGAACGCGGTGGGCCGCGTTGAAGTGCAGCCGCCGCGTGACCGTTACCTGTGGCATCTGGTCCTCGCCTGGTGCATCAACCCCGTGGGGCCGCCGGCGGTTCCCTGCGCGCTACTGCCCGCGCCGGCGGAGACGACGAGCCCCGCGGTTGCCCGCGGGGCTCGAAGGAGACGGAACGAAGAGGGTTTTCTGAAGCCCAGTCGAATGTATGAGGTCCTCACCACACTTTCCGCCTTCCCCCGCACTGGGGGCGTGACGTCAGTATAGATTATCGAACCCACTCGGAGGACTTGTTGGCTCAAAAACGATGCTCTTCGCCCGTGGGTGTTGTACTCTGGGAATTGAATCTATCCCTCATCTAGCGACGGGGCAATTCATGGATCTCGGTATCCTGGCGGCACTCGGACTGATTGTCGTGTGGGCGGTGGTGGCGCTCGGATTCAACGGGCCGGGGTGGATCCACCTGCTGCTCACGGTGGGCGTGACGATGCTGATCTGGCGCGTCGCGGTGCGCGACAAGACGCCCAAACACCAGTAGCGCCGGTCAGATCTCCCAGTTGGACAGCACGAGGCCGCGGGCCGGCGCGCGCTCCTCGTAGCCGGCGAGCGACATCCGCAGGTCGCTCCATCGCACCCGCCCTCCGAGCGCGATCAGCCGCGAATACACCGCGGCGTATTCGCCCTGCACGCGAACGGCCACCCGCCGGGTGCCGCTCCGCCGCGCGAAGTCGCGGAGCACCGCGATCATCGCCTCCAGGTGGCGCTCGTCGTCGAGCGCCAACTTGAGCACGCGCAGCTCCTCGCGCGGCCGCCCCTCCACCAGCGGGATGGTGTGGCAGAGCGCGAACCCCACCAGCCGGTCGCCCTCGCGCAGGAGGACCGTGTCGCCAAGCGACAGTTCGTCGGTGAGCACGAGTTCGCGCGTGTGGTCGTAGCCGGGCAACATGGCGTCGAGCAGCGCGCGGCATTCCTCGAGCACGTGGTCCTGTTCCGCCGCCGAGAGCCGGCCGAACAGGCGCGGCGGATTGGGCGCCGAGGCCGCCTCGAGGGTGGTCGTGAGCGTGAGCCGTCCGGGAATGAACCCCAGCGACGAATAGAACCCGATGTTGTCGAGCGTGCGCGGCATCGTCTCCAGTCCGATCACGGTGGCGCCGGTGGCTCGGAGCCACTCCACGCCCTGGCGCACGATCTCCTTGCCCACGCCGCTGCCCTGGTAGTCCTGCCGCACGGCCAGCGGGCCCATCCACCCTTCGGCGCCCGACCGGTGCACCATGTTGAAGGCGGCGATCTCCCCACGCGGGTCGCGCCAGCAGAGCGCGCCGTCGGCCGCGTCGTCGATGGCGTACCGCCAGACCACCGGATTGAGATACGGCACGCGCACGCCCACCATGCCGTCGCGCCGATAGCGCTCGGTGAACGCGTCGCTGAACACCTGATTGAGCCCGGCGATGTCGTCCCGTCCAGCGCGGAACGGCCCCTCCACGGGCACCCCCGACTTCCACGCGCGCGACGCGGCGGTCATTCCTCCACCCCCGCCGCCATCGCGGCCTCCAGCACCGGGCCGCCTTCGCCGGGCCGCTCCAGTCGCACGCGCGACTCGCCCGCCTCCTCGTCGTAGCGCACGTTGAGCACGCGGTCCAACCCCTCGCGCACGGATTCGATGTGGGTGATCACGATCACCTGCTCGAACCGGTCGTGCAGACGGCGCAGCAGTTCGACCACGTTCTGGCGCCGCACCTCGTCCAGCGAGCCGAACACCTCGTCGAGCACGAGCAGCGAGAACGGCTGGCCGGCGCGATCGGCGATCATCTGCGAGATCGCCAGCCGGAGCACCAGATTGGCGATGTCCTCCTCGCCCCCCGAGATGGCCGGCTTGCGGATGCCATCCTCGAGCACGCAGATGGCGTAGTCGTCGTCCAGTTCCAACTCAGTGTAGCGGCCGTCGGTGAGGTCGGTGATCAGCGTGCTGGCCAGCGCCGAGATCTCGGGGCGGAGTTGCTCGTTGAGCCGGAACCGCAGGTCCTCGAAGGCGTCGTCGAGTTCGTCGTGCAACCGGCGTTCGGCGGTGAGAGCGTCGGCTTTGGCGCGCTGGGCGTCGAGATCGCGCTGGGCGGTGCGGGCGCGCTCGTCGTCCAGACCGGCGGTGGCTACCTCGCCGTCGGCGGCCACCGACGCCAACTCGGCGACGCGGAACTCGGCCGTCGCCTCCTCGTAGCGGCGGCGCAGCTCGGCAAACGAGTCCTCGGAGAAGTGCAGCGCAACGCGCTCGGCCGAGCGGGCCGCCACCTGGTCGCGCACCTGCTCCAGGCGCGTGGTGGCCTCGAGCATCGCGCGGCGCACCGGCTCCTCGCGTTCGATGAGCGCGCTGAGCTTGGTGGCCCGGGCGTCGAGCGGCTGCAGGCGCGCGCGCTCGTCGAGCAGCCCCTGGTGCGCGGAGGCGTCGTAGCCGCTGGGCACCGCCGCCAGGTCCTGCTGCAGCGTGGCGTGGCGCTGCTCCTTCTCCGCGATGTCGCGGCGCAGCTGCGCCAGTTCCTGCACGGCCAGCTGCACCTTGGCCAGCCGGCGCTCGAGCTTGCCCACCTCCTCGAACTCGCGCCGCCGCTGCTCGTCCAGCGCCTTGACCTCCTCGGGCATGTCTTCGAGCTGGCCGATGCGCTGCCGGTAATAATTGCCGTCCACCTGCACCGTCTCGATCTGCGCGTCGACCAGATCGAGCACGTTGCGGTAGTGGTCGCCGAGTGGCCGCGCACAGGTGGGACAGATGCCGTTCTCGCCGAGGTTCACGAGGGTGTCGCGTTGCTGCTTGAGTTCAGTGTACTGTTGGCGCAGCGCCTGGATCTTGGTCTCGGCTTCCTGGCGATCGCGCACCCACTCGGTGCGCTGCGCCTCGAGGGTGCCCTCCACCGACTGCAGTGATTCGCGCTGCTGTTCGAGCGCGACCGTGACCTCTTCCTCGAGCGTCGGCGACGATTCGACGCGACCCAGCCGCTCGCGGAGTCGCGCCAACTCCTCGGTGAGCACGCGGTCGTTGTCGAGCAGCGTCTGCCGGCGCCCCTCGGCGCGGTACAGCTCCTCCATGCCCTGCAGCTTGAGCGCCAGATCGGCCAACGGCATGAGCTCCACGGCCAGGCGGTCGAGCTCGCCGCGCGCGGCCGCGATCTCCGCCGTCTCGCCTGCCAGCCGCTCGGCGTCGCGGGCCAGATTCGCCTGCTCGTTCTCGAGCACGCGGAGCTCGCTCACCACCCGCTGGATGGCGTCGCGCTCGTGCTGGATGGTGGTCCACCGCGGCTCGAGTTCGGCGACCGCGGCCCGCGCCGATGCCGTGCGCGCCGCCGCCTCGGCGGCGCGCGCCGTGGCCGCGACCAGCCGCTCCTGCGCCTGCCGGAGCATGCGTTCCACGCTCTCTGGGTCGGGCATGGCGCTGCGCAGGCCGTTGAGCTGCGCGGTCACGAGGCGGCGGCGCTCGCGCGCCAGCTCCTGCGCCGCCCGCAGCCGGTCGTAGCCGAGCACGCGCGACAGGAAGTGCTTGCGCTCGGTGGGACCCATGGCGTTCATCACGCTCAGGTCCTTCTGGCCGGTGAAGTAGGTGTTGAAGAATTCCTGCCGCGTCATCCGCATCCGTCGCCGCAGGAAGTCGGTGACGGCGGTGACGGAGTTGGCCACCGGCTCGAGGCCGCCGTCCAGGAAGAGCTCGGCGCTGGTGAGCCCGCGCTCCACGCGGTAGCGGTGGCCACCCAGTTCGAAGTCCAGTTCCACCTTCACCGGCGCGCGGCCGGCAGCGCGGATGGTGCGCACGCTCTCCTTGTCGGTGCGCAGCGCCAGCGAGCCGTACAGCGCCCAGGCGATGGCCTCGAGGATCGTGGACTTGCCGGCGCCGTTGGGCCCGATGATGCCGGTGAGCCCGGACTCGAACTCCATGCGCGTGTCCACGTGCTGGCGGAAATTCGTCATGCGCAGCGAGTTGAGGCGCATCAGCCCTCCGCCTCGCCGGCCGCCAGCTCGGCCGCCGTGGCCTGATCGAGATACTCGAACACGCGCTCGATGAGCTGCGCGCGGTCCACCTCGGGTGGCACGGTGCGCGTGAGCAGCCGCTCGCGCACGAACTCGGCCAGCGACTGCGGATGACCCGGCGCCGCCTCGCCGCGCAGCGGGCGCACGTCGGGCCGCAGCGTCTCGAGCTGGAAGTGGAACGCCCGCCGCTTGTACTCGCGCAGCGCCTGGTGGTCGAGGTCGTTGTTGATGTGGCGGGCCACGTCGCGCACCACGAGGCGCACGATCTTGTCGGCGATGCCGCCCGGGCAGCCGTCCACGGCGTCGCGGATCGCCGCGTCCACCTCGCCGCCCGTCATGCCGCGCGCGCTGAACGACGGCAGGTCCACCAGGCCGCGCGACGGCGGCAGGGGATGGAAGGTGTGCACCCCCGTGTCGAGATCGTACTCGATGAACCCCTTGCCCGGCAGCCCGGCCGCCCGCTCTTCGGCCAGTTCCCCCCACGCGTTGGCGCTCGAGTAGTCGATCGAGCCGCTGTAGTACGCGTTGGGCGCCACTTCGCGGTGCACGTGGTAGTGGCCCAGCGCCACGTAGGTCCAGCGCGGGGCGCCCAGCTCCTCCTCGGTGATCTCGAACGTGGCGCGGTCCATCGCCGCGGCCCGCTTGGGCAGCAGCCCCGCCACCTCCCCATGGATCACCAGCACGTTGCGCCGCGCCGCCGGATCGGGGGTCAGCTCGGGACGCCCGCCCACCACGTCGGGCACGGCCAGCACCGACAGCCCCTGCTCGGGAAAGGAGAACCGGCGGGCCTCGAAATCGGCGACGTACACGTTCTCCTGCTCGAACAACCGCAGGATGCACCCCGTCTCACTGGATCGCGGCAGGTCGTGGTTGCCGGCCACGATGATCACCGGCACTTCGGGCAGCGCCTGGGTGAGCCGGTTGAATTCGTGATAGGCGTGGAGGATGGCCGGGTTCGCCGGCCGGACGCTGTGGAACACGTCGCCGGCGACCACGATCAGCTCGGGCGCCAGCGCGATCACCCGGTCCACGGCGCGCCTGAACGTCACCGCAACGTCGGCTTCCCGCTGGTTGGCGCCGAACGGCGTCAATCGCTGGTACTGGCGAAAGCCAAGGTGCAGGTCCGAGAGATGGACGAGGCGCAAACCGGTCCGGGGTCGAGGGGAGAATTCCCGCGCGGGGGCGTGGAATCCCTAATCGCTAACCGCCACTCTGCTGCTTGTCCATACCGCGCCGCCCCGCGGCGCGCCGAATCGTCGGGCGGCCCGGCCTCAGAACGGCGGCTCCTCGGGCGGCTCGTCGTCGCCATAAGGATTGCCGCCCCGCGGCACGCGGATGTTGCGCGGGTTGCGGGGCCGTGGCGCTTCCGGCGGCACGACGCGCTTGAACTGCGCCGCGAAGTACGCCTTCACGTCGTCGGGCCTCGTGCGGAGCGTCGCGTCGCGGGCCCGCAGCACCACGACCTCGTCATGGAGCGCCGCCACCTCCTGCACCCACCCCACGGTGATCGAGGCGTCGAGCGTCCGCAGCGCCCGCGCCACGGCCGCCTCCAGCGTCATCTCCTGCGCCTGCGGATACCGCTCCACGCCGTCGCGCCCGCGCATCACGGCCGGCCGAGGGAACCGCACGAACACCGGCTGCGTGAAGTGGGGATGCCGCACCATCAACTGCCCCTTCTCCAGCGTCGCCAGCTTGGTGCGCGTGGCCGGACTCAGCACCGCGTACCCCGGCGTGGCCAGCTCGTCGGCGTCCATCCGGCCGTACAGCGACGTCCCCGAATTGCCCACCACGCGCCGGTGCACCTGCGATCGGAACTGCTGCGCGCTGAACAGCACCAGCCCCAGATACCGTCCCCGCTCGGCGATGTCGAGCAGCATCTTGCGCACGTACGTGTCGGCGCCGTCGGCCGGCGCGTACTTGTTGAGTTCGTCCACGAACACCATCACGTGGTTCACGCCCAGATCGCGCCGCTCCAGATGCTCGCGCAGCTTGGTCACCACGCGCGCGAACACCAGATCCTGGGCGTCTTCCTCCAGCCCCGCCACGTCCACCACGTACACGGCGCGGTCGTCGAACGCGCCGAACGGGAGATCGCTCACCGTCCCCTCGTCGGTCACCAGGCCGGCGCACCGCATGGAGATGTTGGACAGCCGGTTGCGCACCTTGCGGATCGTGGCCACGTGGTGCGTGCGCCAGTGTTCGCCCCGGTTCTGCTGCTCCACCGTGCGTAGCAGATCGCGGAACCAATCCTCCAGATCGGCGAACGACTGCACCCGGTGCGTCTTCGCGAATCCGTCATCGGTGAACTCGCGGTCGAGCACCCGCTCGCGGATGAAGTCGATGAACGCGTCGGCCTTGGCATCCACGTCCTCCTTGTTGAGCAGCACCTCGGCGTACTGCATCACCTCGCGCAGCCCCCACGTGAGGGGCCACACGTTCTGCGACAGGGCCTCGTTGGAGCGCAGCGTGTTGAGCGTGAAGCCCTTGGCCGTGTACGGTGCGAAGTACTGCACGTTCGCAAAGGGCGCCGCCGGCACGCCCATCGCCTGGTACAGGGCGCGGTCGGCCTCGTCCAGCTCACCCGGCTGGTCCAGGAAACAGAGGTCGGGCCCCTTCACGTTGAAACACACCGCAGCCACCGATCCCTTTTGCGGAGGGAAGTGGGCGAACGTCGACGCGAGCAGCCACTCGATGGCGCTGGTCTTGGTGGCCAGCCCCGACACGCCGGTGATGTTGAGATGCGCGGCCTCGGGCCCCACCAGAAAGTCGGCGTCGAGGTAGATCGGCGCCTCGATGCCACCGGCGCGGTAGATGCCCACCGGGATGCCCGTGTTCGCGCCCGCTCTGAGATAGGCATCCATGCGCAACGCCACGGCCACGTCGTCCACGTCCGCCAGGTACACCTCGCCCATCGGTACCGGCTGCAATGGCTCCTCCGGCAGGTGGCGCAGAACGGCCGCCGTGTAGAGCCGGATCTCCGTGCGCCGCGTGGCGGAGAGCGACTCGGCCGACGGCCGCCCGTCGTGCCCCAGCACGTCGTGCAACGGCGTCTGCAGATCGGTGTAGCTGAATCCTTCGGTCACCACGCCATACACGCGCGGAATCACCCCGTTCACGGGGTCGGGACCCTCGACGCGCACGATTGTCCCGATTCCAACCGGCGAGTCGAGCGCCGTCCAGAACGAAAATTCATGCGGGGTGTTGGGCTTCCGCTCGGTGGCGACGACGCGCCCGAGCACCAAGGCTGCGGTCATTGCGTGGCCCTGAGAAAGACTTCGCAGTCGCGGATGCCGTACGCCATCGTGTCCCATCGCGCGTCGGGATGCGCGGTGGGCGTCCGCTCGGCGAGAATACGGGCCGAAATGCCGTCGGCCCGGGAGCGGAGTGCGGCGCGCGGGGCGTCGGGTTCGTGGCGCACCTCCACCCGGACCAGCCCCCACAGGGGGTCGCGTCCCGCGCGCTCGTGGAGTCGCAGGTACCAGCTGGCCACCGGCACCATACTGGGCGAGGCCACCGCGAACACGCTCGTGCGCTCGCCAGCGGCGAGCGCGAAGATCACGCGCCGCGCCGCCCGGTCGCCGAACAGCGTTCGGTGACTCTTGATCACCCCCACCGTCTGCGACGCGCGGGCCAGCACCACCGAGCCGCGCAGTCCGCCGTCCACGTACAGCGCCTCGGCGCGCTCGGCGCACCACCGTTGAGCCAGCCGCTGCTCCAACTGGCCGCGGTCGCTCTGGATCTGCTGGATGGCCGCATCGCGGTGCGCCGCCGGGTGCGCCTCGGCCAACCCAGCGTCGTTCGCCGACGTGTCGATGGCCGTGAGGCCAAGCGACGTCACCGCGTCCCACTCGGCGGGCAGCATCGCGGCGCGCGGCGCATACAGGCGCTGCTGCCGACCGTGCGACCAGGTGGCGCCGCGACCACCCGTCCACTCGCGGATCACGGCCCCCACCACGCCTAACACGATCGGCGCCCCGTCGTTCGTATGGGCCACCAGATCGCTGCGCTGCGTCCCGTCGAGAAACGCCAAGAAAGGAGCTTCTGGCGCACCGGCCACGCGGTGCACGCGCAGGGCGTCGTCCTCGATCACGTCAGCGCGCGCGAGCACGGGCGGGTCGGTGGCCGGGGACAGTTCGAGCGGCGGCCCGCCCTCCGTGGTGAGCGACGCCGAGGGCAGCGCTCGCGCCAGCGCTCGCTGCAACTCATCGAGGCGGAGATTCGCGGTGTCAGCCGCCGCTACGATCATGCCGAAAGGTATTCGGCGATGCAGCCGGGCGTCACTCGACGCCGATGTCCCACGCCTGCTGCAGGTCGCCCTTGGAATAGGCCCGGAACGCCGTCAGCGTCTGCGTGCGCTGGATGCCAGGCACCGTCGGGAACACCTCCGTCACCACGCGGGCGATCTGGTCGTATTCCGGCACGCGGACGATCGCCACCAGGTCCCAGTCGCCTGAGACCGAGTAGACCTCCGCCACGCCGTCCACGCCGGCCAACATCTTGGCGGCGTTGGGAATCTGGGTGGGCTCCACGCGAATCAGTACGATGGTGGTGATCACGGCTCTCTGGGAAAGGGTGGAACATTGAGCAGCCACAACCCGGCAACGTGATTCGTGGCATCGACTTCCAGCAAGAGATCGCTCGCGAGCCGCACCGCGGTGGACTCGCGTAGCGAACCGATCCGGAAATGAAAGATACGCTGTTCGGCGTCCGATTCGGCGGCTATCGAGGTCTCGACCTCATTGGCGGTCACCTCCGGAATCGAACCGTGCGACGGAAGTTGCACCGACCCTTCGGCCACCTTGGCTGGCAGGGCCAGCACGGCCCGCTTGTGGACCTCGGGCCATACCACGATCTCCAGCCCGTTGATGTGCCCGTCGGCCACGTCGAAGATGAGCCACGATCCGTCGGCCCCCTCCACCTCGATCGATCCCGACCCACGGTTCGGCGCATGCGCGGGGCGCAGTTGCGCCGACAGGATATCCGTGTCCGGATCCCATCGGTACGCCACCTTTGGTGCCGCCCCGGTGCGGGGCCCGATCTGCACGACGATGTCCACCAATCCTCGCACGCCAGCGTCGGGCAAACATACCGCACGATCGGGCCGCCGGAAGCCGGTTCGCCCGACGCTGGCCCCCGTTTCGTGGTAATTTTCCGCAACGATATTTTGACAACGCGGCGCCAGGCCGCTCCATCACGGGCAAGGTCGAGTGGAACAGGACGGTGTGCAGGCCGCGGGCATTACCCGCAGCCAGAATGTGGTGTTCGTGCTCCCCCCGGATTGGACGCGCTCCGCGACCTTCCTCACGCCGGTGCTGGACCGATTGGAGTCCCCCGATCCGTCGACGCCGGGTGCCCAGGTACTGGTGATCGCCGCCGACGCCGACGCCGCCATGGCTCTCGCCCGCTCGGCCAACGCGCTCGGCGCGGCGCGCGGGCTCACGGCGCTGGCCGCGACGTCGGCTCGTCGCGGCGCACGCGCCCTCCGCGCCCGGGGAGTGGCCGTCGTCGCAGGAGACCCGCGCACGCTCATCGCCCTGCTCCAGAGTTCCGCCCTCAAGCTGTCCGGCGTGCAGCACGTGGTGATCGCCTGGCTGGACGACGCGCTCACGGCGTCCGAGGGCGCGCTCGAAGTGCTCCTGGCCGAGGTGCCCAAGGAAGCCCCCCGAACCATCGTGACCCGCGCGATCACGCCCGCCGTGGAGGCGCTCATCGAGCGGTACGCCCGGCGCGCACGGCGCGAACTGCCGGCGGTTGCCGAAGAGACGGCGGCCGTTCCCGTGCAATACCTGGCCGTACATGAGGCAGTGCGCCCCATCGCACTGCGCCGGGTGCTCGATGAATTGGATCCGGCGACGGCGTTCGTGTTCGCGCCCGATCCGCGCGGGCGCTCCGAGGTCCAGACCACGCTGGCGACCATGGGGTACGCCGCGGACGGGCCGATGCGAGTGGGCGACGCGATGGAGACCGACGCCGACGCCCTCGTGCTGTACGAGCTGCCGGCCACACGGGCCCAGCTCCACGCCGTGCTCGGCGGCCGCACGCCGCGCCAGGTGATCGCCCTCGTGGCGCCGCGCCAGGTGGCCGCGCTGCGCGACATCACGGGCGGGATCGTGAATCCGTTCGTGCTCCCCGAATCGCTGCAGCGCGCCTTGGCCGCCGAGGAGCAGATGCGCGACTCGCTGCGCGAGGTCCTGGCGTCGGGCGCGTTCGCCCGCGACCTGCTGGCGCTCGAACCGTTGCTCGCCGAGTACGACGGCGTCGAGATCGCCGCTGCGGCGCTGCGGCTGCTCGAGGCGGAGCGGCTCCGCGCCGCCACCGCAGCGCCAGTCCATGCGCCGGCCATGGCGCGGCTGTTCGTCAACGTCGGCGAGACCGACGGCTTCCGGGCCAGCGATCTGGTGGGCGCCATTACCGGCCATGCCGGGCTCACGGGTCGCGATGTGGGGCGCGTGGAGGTCCGCGACCGGCATTCCCTGGTGGAGGTGCCAGCGGCGGCGGCGGAAGCCGTGGCGGCGCGCATCACCGGCGTCACGATCAAGGGGCGGCAGATTGTCGCACGGCTGGACCAGGAGCGGCCGGAGGGTGGGGCGCGCGGCCCCCGTCGTCCGCCGGGCGACCGCGACGCGCGCTCCGCGCCGGGTGGACGCTCAGGCCCCCGCCGGGACGACCGAGGGGCTCCCCGCGATGATCGCGCACCCCGCAGGGACGATCGCGGCGGCCCGCCGCGTAGACCTCGACGACCGGAGGGTGGCGAGCGGTGACGTCGGATACGTATTTCACAGCGCGCAGTGGGTGGATCGAGGTCATTGCCGGCGTGATGTTCAGCGGCAAGAGTGAGGAACTGCTCCGCCGCGTGCGTCGCGCCACGATCGCCAAACGCCGCGTTCAGGTGTTCAAGTCGCACCTCGATGAGCGGTACGCCGGCGTTTTCAAGGTGTCGAGTCACGATGGGCGTACCACCGAGGCCGTGCCGGTGGACACGGTCGCGCAGATCGCCGAGCGCGTGCGCGCCGACACCCAGGTGGTGGCGATCGACGAAGCGCAGTTCCTCGACGAGCGCATCGTGTCCCTGGCCACCGACCTCGCCGACCGCGGCCTGCGGGTGATCCTCGCCGGCACCGACACGGATTTCCGCGGCGAGCCCTTCGGCGCCATGCCGCAGTTGATGGCGATTGCCGAGATCGTGGACAAGCTGCACGCCATTTGCGTGCGATGCGGCAACCCGGCCAGCCGGAACCAGCGGCTGGTGGGGGGAAAGCCGGCGCTTTATTCGTCACCGACGATTATGGTTGGGGGCGCTGAGACTTATGAGGCACGTTGTCGCGCCTGCCACGAGCTACCCGGACCCCACGCAGGCCAGGGAGACCTTGCCTTGTAGGGTCATGGCTTCGATTGACCAACGGAGTTCAAGGTTTGCGTGCACCGGCGAACGGAGGATTGGTGAAGACCTCATCCGGTGACTTGCCGGCTAGAATCTCCTTAGTCGCAAGCGTGAGTTCGGAATCGCTCGGAGGCCTATAGAATCGCCAACCGTTGATCAAGACAGTTGGGGTTGCGTTTACGCCGAGTTGACTGGCTACAGCGCGTCCTGCGCTAACAAGCGCACTGACGTCCGGTGCATTCTTGAGGCATCGCATGAACCGCGCCGTATCCGGCACACCGGCCTGATCGGCATACGAACCCCAGGACTTAAGCCCAAGCGAGTCTTGCTCATCGTACAGTGCATCGTGAAACTCGGCAAAGCGCCCCTGAGCGAGCGCGCAACTTGCGGCTCGGTCCGCGGGCGCAGCGAATCGATGAACATTCGTGAGGGGATAGCTAACGAAGACAAGTGCTACAGAGCGTCCAAACCGTGCCTTGACGGATCGATAGGTCATCTCGAACCGGCGGCAGAACGGGCATTCAAAATCTCCGAATTCCACGACTTTGACCGGGGCTGCCGAGTCGCCAATCAGTACCCCGGCTCTCACGACATCCGACCAGTGCGCGACGACCTCTGGCGGAGAAGTAGCGCCTCGAGCGGCGAGCGCACGTTTGGAAGCGAGTTCGTCATGTACGAGCGCCGCTGCGATGACGACCGCTGCGACGGTCAGGGTCGCAGACATCGCACGCTCAAGAGTCTCTGGCTTCATCGGTCCTCGCACCCAGGCATCCGAAGATCCGTTGGACGGGTTCGGCCCTTACGATGTCACACCGGCGCACGGGCCTAGGAACAACCGACCATGATCACGTCTTGCCCGCAGTCCCACACGTCGTTCTCAACGCAGGAGCTGGGAGGCACCCCGCAAGCTTCCATGCACGTGTCCCAGGCGTCCACCCCCCAACACGTCTCTCCTGGGTAACCGCAGACGCAGCACCCTTCAATGCAGCTCGTGTTCGCGCCTTGGGTCACGACAACGCCAGCCCGAGGATGTATGGCGAGCGCAGCCAGCGCGAGTGCTGCGACCAACCCGCTCTTCATGATGAGCCGATGCGCTTTCATCGAAACGCGCCCTCCATTTCGAGTCTGCTCCTTGCTCACCAAGTAGCTACGTCGGCGGTGAGCCTGTCTTCCGAGGACCTTCGTACGGCTATTGCGTAGCCGCACGTGCGCGAAGATGCACACGGCATCACCTGCGGACCAGAGGGCATCCGCGCATTTTCCGTACATTTCGCGTACCTACCTGACGTTATGCGCAAGTCCACTGCCGTATGCCTTACTTCTGCCCACCCGTCTGCGAGAGTCGGAGGACGACGAGTGTCGCGGGGGCGCCGGCAACGGCGACCACGCGCTGCGATGCCGACCGGTCACTTCGGGCCCCAAGCACTGTGACGGGCTGCCCGCGGGGCACGCGGCAGAAGATGACTCGGCCATCCTTGTCCGCGCGCGCGGTTTGGCCACCGGGGCGATCCGGGAACCGCCACTCAACCAGCGCGCCTGCGGCGGCTCCATCATCCGTGACGAGCCACACCGCGAGCCTTCCCGAGTCGTCGCCCCGCGTCGCGTCGTCGCAGTATGTTTGAAACGCCCGTTCGAGGGGAGCCATCTCGATCCTAATGTTCGGGCTTCCTTCCGACCCCAGCGCAAGCCAAACTGTCGGAGCCTGTCCCGGCCGGTAGCGTACGCCCAACGCACGGTCCCCCAACTCTGGTGCAGGAACAAACCCGCTTGCGCGCGCGTCTGGAGCACCGAGCATGTCGTGGAACATCGCGAACATGGTGTCGGGAATCGCCAGTAGATAGGGCCCCGGCATTAGCTCGCCGAATTCAAACCTTCCAGAGCTGTCGGTGATCGTGCGACGCGACGCATTCAAGAGCACGATAGGTACCCCGTACCGTCCGCGCCCGGTGTTCGGATCGATGACACGTCCGGCAATAGCGGGCATCACGCTCGCATATCTGCTGCCATCGGGCCACTGTGCCCATGCGACTTGTGCACCCTCTTCCACCGCGAGTCGGATAACCTGTCCCAGTCCCTTCCCGTACCCTTCAGGCGTCGTGTGCCGGAACAAGACGACGTCTTGCTGTGGAGGCTCCTTCAACCACCACGATGACCGAAACGGCACTCCGTTCGCTGTCGTCGAAAAGACGAATTCGCCCCGAGCGGCCGCAACATCCACTCCAGCAACCCCAGGACCGGCAAACGAAAACCGGAGCGTATCAAGCGCCTGCAACGTGGTATCGATCCACAGCACTCCCTCAAGCTCCGTCAGTCCCGCTCTTGACGGCACCGGGGCAAAGGAGACGCCGACGTCGGCGGGATGCGTTCGTCCACCATCGGCGATGTGAAAGCAGTGCGTTTCGATGAACGAACTATCGAGCAACGCCTCCTCGTCGGGTATGTATAGCTCGACGGAGCTTCCGCTGCCTGCCAGATACCCATTGCGGGCCAAGAACTCCGGCGATCGACCGCTCCCGAACGCCCGCGTGCCTTCGCCGTCCACGGTCTCGAGGGACTGGGCAACGATCCGTGCACCGGCGCCCTCGCCTTCGACCTGTCGGCGGTATCGGACAATTCGCATCAGGGCCGCGTCGGACGACCGGCCGGCGACTATTGCCGCGAGCGCTCCACGCGCTTGATCCCATAGCTGCGCAGCCCGCCCCTGATCATCGCCGCGCGGACATTCGACACGAGCAATCGAATGGACGGCGCTCAGCCCGACGGGAAATGCGCTCAGCACGACCGCATGGGAGGTCAGTTCCTCGAGTGTCACATCCCGCGGAAGATACCCCAATCGCGCAACACGCAATTTCACAATTCTCGAGCGCTCGTCTGCCATATGAAATACACCCCGGAGGTCGGTCAAGGTGCGCATCACGACGCCATCGGAGTTGTCCAACCCTGTCACCACGGCTCCTACTATCGGGGTCCTCGAGACGCTGTCCACCACGACGCCCCCCACCTCCTGAGCCTGAAGGCGGTGGCCTCCGCCAAGCAGCACGATAGCGACGACCGCGGCTTCGAGGGCCAGCGCGCCCCCCATCCTACGCAGAGTGCGACCCCTGGCTTCCGTCGCGGTCCGACCTCCGGACGGCGGGCGGAAGATCCTTATTACCCAGGACGGGACGAGGGCCCAAAGTCGCATTGCACGCCGGATTTGAAGGCGGCTGGCAGTCAATGCCGGAACGGGGAATGTTCTGATCCGAGGCATCTCTATCCTCGCCTCACGGGCCGGTTACATCACAATACATATGGTCGTATTAACGACGACGCAGACGATGCGCTATAGGTATTATGATGGGCGACAACAATCGCAAGTTGACCGGCGACGCCGCTGTCGTATGCCTCTCAGGCCTACCCACCGGTGCACGGCATGTCCTCGAACCCATCGGCGCTGGCGCGGCATGTGCTCGCGTGCGTAAACGGAGCGGCGGACAGAACCGCAATCCTCGACGCGGTCCCTCCATCCCATGGCGTAACTTTCTTTTCCGAAACACGGGACCTTGTATCGGCGGCGATACTTCGGCCGCCGGCGGCAACCATATTGGAATTAGATGGCGAATCGGCCAGCGACGTCACTCTGGGGGTGGCCGAATTGGCCAAATGTCCGTTGCGGCTGCCGATCCTGCTACCCACCAAACTGGACCGGATTGCGGCGGCGGCGATCGGGGATATCGCGCGCACTACCACTCACGTGACAATCGGCTTGAGTGGATTCGATGAGATCGGAGCATCCCTCCGAGCACTGGTCGGTCTGCGTTCTCAACGCCCCGCAACACTTCGCATCATTCGAACACTTCCGCTACCCCGAAAGTCGCGTGAGCAACTCATTGTGACTGCCGCGGTGCTCCTCGGCTGCAAGCACGCTTCGGTGCCCACTTTGGCAGCCGCGTGCGGCTCCTCCACGCGCAATCTCCAGTTGTTCCTGACCCGGCGGCAGCTGCCTCCACCAAAGCAACTCCTCGGTTGGGCGCTCGCCCTCCACACCGTCTGGAGCCTTGAGGTCGAGAGCCGGACCCTGAAAGACGTGGCGGCGCAGGCAGAGTTTTCTTCACCAGAGGCGCTTGCCAACGGTGTCGAACGGCACGTCGGAAGCCGCCCGGTTAGGATTCTGCGAGAAGCCGGTTTCGAACACCTGCTCGAACGGTTCGTCAGCACCATGGCCCCCAAAAGGCCTGATCCACGGACACCCATGGAGGCACACTAGCGTATCAACCCGTTGGGTTGGCAAGACATCGGGGCCGATCTTGGCACCGCATTCTAAGTGCCGTAGGATGAGGGCCTCAATCCGACCACGGGGAGCGCTCCGTTCCCGCCGCCCGTCCGGCGGTTACGTAAGTCCTTGATCCGTAGCGCATTGGACCGGGCGTCAATCTCCCATCACCCTCCGAACCATACTATTTATTGACGCTTTTCCCCGCCGTCCCTACCTTGGCGACAGCGCTATTTCTCCATCCGAAAATCACCGACTCATGCTACTCGTAGGACTCACGGGCAACATCGCCAGCGGCAAGTCAACCGTGGCCAGACTGCTGGCAGAGCGCGGCGCGACGATCATCGACGCCGACGACCTAGCCCGGCGCGCCGTGGAGCCGGGCAGCCCCGCCCTCAAGGCGATCGTCACGCGGTGGGGCCCGCAGATCCTGCTCCCCGATGGCGCGCTCGACCGGGGCGCGTTGCGCCACATCGTGTTCAATGATCCCGATGCGCTCGTCGCTCTCAATCGGATCGTGCACCCCGAAGTGGAGCGTCTACGCGCGGCCGCCGTCGCCGAGGCACGCGACCGGGGCGATCGGATTGTGGTGTGCGACATTCCGCTGCTGTTCGAAAAGAAGATGGTCGACGAGTTCAATATGGTGTTGCTGGTCGATGCCCCACGCTCTCTGCGGTTGGAACGCGTGGTGACCGAGCGGGGCCTGAGCGCCACCGAAGGCATGGCGATGATCGCCGCGCAGATGCCGTCGGAGCTCAAGCGGGCCCGCGCCGACCTCGTGATCCACAACGCCGGCAGCCGTGAACAACTACTGCAACAGGTGAACGCGGTGTGGGAGTCGCTGCAGGGCGCGGCCGACGCGCACGAGGCTGCCGGCGTTCCTTGACAACGCGCTGCGCCGCCGGGTAGACTGCCCGCACCGACATCCCCGTTCCTGGAGTTCCCGTGTCCGAAATTCCGCAGGACCTGCTCTATACAGAAGACCATGAATACGTGAAGCGCGGCAGCGACCCGACGGTCGTCGTGGTCGGCATCACGGATTACGCCCAGGGTGAGCTGGGCGACGTCGTGTACGTCGAGTTACCCAAGGTTGGCGCCAAGTTCGGCAAGCACGACGTGTTCGGGACGATCGAGGCCGTGAAGGCGGTTTCCGAGTTGTTCAGCCCCGTAGCCGGCGTGGTGCTGGAGGTCAACGGCCGGCTGGACGGCGAGCCAGCGCTGGTCAACACGGCACCGTATACCGACGGCTGGATGGTGAAGCTCAAGATCGCCGGCTCCGCCGAAACGAGCGGGTTGCTCAACGCCGCTGCATACACGGCGCAGCTGGGCGAATAGGCAGCACCAACGGCAAACCGTAGGCTGGGAGCCGTCAGTGACGGTTCCGAGCGGCCAGAAACAGCACCGGGACGCATCTCGGAGAATCAGGGATGCGTCCCGGTGTCGTTGCAGGCAACTCGCCCCTGACCGCGCAGAGCGCTGAGCCTGCCGTCGGGGTGCGGGCCAGTGCCCCCCTTATCCCTTCGTGGTCGCCTCCAGGGCGTACTCCTCCATCGGCGGACAGGCGCACACCAGATTCCGGTCCCCATATGCGCTCTCCACCCGCGCCACCGCCGGCCAGAACTTGTGCTCGCGCACCCAGGCCGCGGGATAGGCCGCCTGCTCGCGTGAATACGCGTGCGGCCACACGTCGGCCACCACGCGGTGCGCCGGATGCGGCGCGTGCTTGAGCACGTTGTCGGCGCGGTCGGCCACGCCGTTCTCGATCTCGCGGATCTCCTCACGGATCGAGATGAGCGCGTCGCAGAACCGGTCGAGTTCGCCCTTGGGCTCGCTCTCCGTGGGCTCGATCATCAGCGTGCCGGCCACCGGGAACGACAGCGTCGGCGCATGGAACCCGTAGTCCATGAGCCGTTTCGCGATGTCTTCGGCCTCGACCCCGCTCGACGTCTTGAGCGCGCGCGGATCCACGATGCATTCGTGCGCCACGCACCCGTTGGCGCCCTTGTAGAGTACCGGATAGTACGGCTCGAGTCGCTTGGCCACGTAGTTCGCATTTAGAATCGCGATCTTGGTGGCCATCGCCAGCCCCTCGCCGCCCAGCATGTCGATGTACATCATCGAGATCGGGAGGACGCTCGCGCTGCCCCACGGGGCCGACGAGACGGCGCCGCCGGTGCTCCCGGTGTCGACCACCACGTGGCCGGGCAGGTGCGGTACGAGGTGCTTGGCCACGCCGATCGGCCCCATCCCCGGCCCGCCGCCGCCGTGCGGGATGGCGAACGTCTTGTGCAGGTTCAGGTGGCAGACGTCAGCGCCGATGTCGCCCGGCCGGGCCAGCCCGACCATCGCGTTCATGTTGGCGCCGTCGAGATACACCTGGCCGCCGTGTTCATGCACGATGCGGCAGATGTCGGTGATCGCCGTCTCGAACACGCCGTGCGTGGACGGATACGTCACCATGAGCGCGGCGAGATTCGGCGCGTGCTCGCGAGCCTTCGCCTCGAGATCGGCGACGTCGATGTTGCCGTTGTCGTCGGTGTCCACGACCACGACCTGCATGCCCGCCATCACGGCGCTGGCCGGATTGGTGCCGTGCGCCGAGTGCGGAATCAGGCAGACGGTGCGGTGCGCCTCGCCGCGGGCCGCCTGGTAGCGGCGGATGACCATCAGCCCCGTATACTCGCCCTGCGAGCCCGCATTGGGCTGCAGCGACATCCCCGCAAAGCCGGTGATCTCGCACAGCGCCGCCTGGAGCCGCGCGAACATCTCCGTGTAGCCCGCCGCCTGCTCGCGCGGCACGAACGGGTGTAGCTTGCCGAATTCCGGCCACGTGATCGGGATCATCTCGGCCGTGGCGTTGAGCTTCATGGTGCACGAGCCGAGCGGGATCATCGAGTGCGTGAGCGACAGGTCGCGCGACTCGAGCTTGCGCATGTAGCGCAGCATCTCGGTCTCGCTGTGGTGCGCGCTGAACACCGGGTGGGTGAGGAACGCGCTCGTGCGCGCGAACCGCTCGTCGTACCGGTCGTCCACCGCCGCGGCGAGCGCCGCCACGCCGGGAGCCGCCTTGTCTCCGGCGAAGATCGCCAGCAGGTCAGTGACGTCGGCTTCGGTCACCGTCTCGTCGAGCGCGATGCCGACGGACGTCTCGCCGAGCTTCCGCAAGTTGATTCGCTTGGCCGACGCCCGGTCGAGCAACGCCTGCGCGCTCCGCGACCCCGTCTCCACGCGGATCGTGTCGAAGAACTCGGCGTGCGCGATGCCGTACCCGAGCTGCTCCAACCCCGCAGCCAGCATCGCCGCGTAGCGATGCACGCGCCGCGCGATGTTCGTGAGCCCCGTGGGGCCGTGCCACACCGCGTACATGCCGGCGATCACCGCCAGCAGCACCTGCGCCGTGCACACGTTGCTCGTCGCCTTCTCGCGACGGATGTGCTGCTCGCGCGTCTGCAGCGCCATGCGCAGCGCGGGCTTGCCGTCGGCGTCGCGCGAGACGCCGATGATGCGGCCCGGGATCTGTCGCTTGAACTCGTCGCGCGTGGCGAAGAACGCCGCGTGCGGCCCGCCGTACCCCATCGGCACGCCGAACCGCTGCGAATTCCCCACCACGATGTCCGCCCCCCATTCTCCCGGAGGCGTGAGCAGCACCAGGCTCAGGAGGTCGGTGGCTACCGTCACCATTGCCTGCGCCGCGTGCGCGCGGTCGCAGAACTCGCGGTAGTCGTAAACCGCCCCGTCGGTGGTCGGATACTGGATCAACCCGCCGAACACCGTTCCGTCGAACGCGAACGTGCGGAAGTCGCCCACCACGACCTCGATGCCGCGCGCCCCCGCCCGCGTCTTCACGACGTCGATCGTCTGCGGATGACACTCCTGCGACACGAAGAACCGGTGCTTGCCGTCGGCGCCCCGGATCCCGTTCGCCATCGTCATCGCTTCGGCCGCCGCCGTGCCCTCGTCGAGTAGCGACGCGTTGGCGATCTCCATCCCCGTCAGGTCCATCACCATCGTCTGGTAGTTGAGCAGCGCCTCCAGACGCCCCTGCGCCACTTCGGCCTGGTACGGCGTGTACGCCGTGTACCAGCCCGGATTCTCCAGGATGTTGCGCTGGATCACCGGCGGAATGAGCGTGTCGGCGTAGCCCATGCCGAGGTAGGACCGGAAGATCTGGTTCTTGTCCGCCATCCGCCGCATGGAGGCCAGCGCCTCATGCTCGCTCCACTCGCCGTGGATGGCCAACGGCTTTCGCAGCCGGATGTTCTGTGGGATCACCGCATCGATGAATGCGTCCAGCGAATCGTAGCCCACGACGGCGAGCATCTCGTCGATGGCGGCGGCGTTCGGTCCAATGTGACGCGGTATGAAGCTGTCGGCAGCCGCAGGGGGCGCCAGTCTGGTAGTCGGAGTCATGGTCCTGGTGGTGAAAGTTCGTGCGAAGAAACCTACGCGGGGGAGCGGCTCCGCGCCCCTCCCCCCGCCGCCCCCACCGGGCGAAGTTACAGATCGTGCCCACCACGCCCGACCGGCGCCCCGTCCCGTGGCGCTACCTCATCTCCCCGGCTCTTCCGGGGGCCGCCAACATGGCCTGGGACCAGGCGCTCATGGCCCGGGCCCGCCGCACCGGAGAGGCGGTGCTCCGCGTGTACGCGTGGGACGCCCCGACGCTGTCGCTGGGCCGCAACCAGACCGCCCGCGGCGCCTACGACCTCGACCGCGCCAAGGACCTTGGCGTGCGGTTCGTGCGCCGTCCCACCGGCGGCCGCGCCCTGCTGCACCACCACGAGGTGACCTACAGCGTCACCGCCCCCGATGCGTTCGATCCGTCACTGGGCGGCGCCTATGCCCGCATCAACACGCTGCTCCTCCGCGCCCTCGGCGCGCTGGGCGTTGGCGCCCAGTTGGCCACGGTGCACTCCCGGACGCCGAGCCCCGGACTCGCCCCCTGCTTCGACGAGCCGGCCTCGGGTGAGATCGTGGTGAACGGCCGCAAACTCGTGGGTAGCGCGCAGTGGCGCCACGAGGGCGCGTTGCTGCAGCACGGATCCATCCTGCTGCGCGACGATCAGGCGCTCATCGGCCGCCTCCTTCGCCAACCTCGCGACGTGCCGACGCCGCAAGCCGCCACGCTCACCGAAGCGCTGGGCCGAGCGCCCGACTTCGCCGCCGTGGCCGATGCCCTCGTCGGTGCGTTGCGCGCCACGGAATCGGGCACCCGGGCCCTGCCCGAGGACCGCGACCTGCACCGCGACGTCGAAGCGCTGACGCGTGAATTCAGCAGTGAGGAATGGACGTGGAGACGGTAGATTGGATTGACGGGCCCTCGGCCCCGCGCAATCGTTCCACGCGCGTCCCGCCAACCTACCACTCCATGCGATTTTCGCGCCTCGTCGCCTGCCCCCTCGCCATCCTGCTGGCCGCTTCCTGCGGTCGAGGCGAGCTGCCGGCGTCGCCCGCCGCCGCCGGCCCCGATGGTGGGACGCTGGTCATTGCCTCGCCCGGTGACGCCGACAACCTGCTGCCGCCGCTCGCCGTGACCATCGTGAGCCGCGAGGTCACCGACCTCGTGTTCGATCACCTCGCCGAGATCGGCGACGACATGAATACCTTCGGCGACGCGGGCTTCACGCCTCGTTTGGCCCGCAGCTGGACGTGGGCGCCGGATTCCCTCTCCATCGTCTTCCACCTCGACCCCCGCGCGCGCTGGCACGACGGCCAGCCGGTGCGGGCCAACGACGTCCGTTTCTCGGTGGCGCTCTACAAGAATCCCAAGCTTGCATCGCCCATCGCAGCGGCACTCGCCAATGTGGATTCGGCCACCGTGCTCGACTCGCTCGACGCCGTCGTGTGGTTCCACGCTCGCGAGCCGGAATCGTTCTTCGACATCGCGTATCAACTGTGGGTCATGCCCGAGCACGTGTACGGCGCGGTGCCGCCCGAGAAGCTGGCCACGTCGGAGTTGGCCCGTCATCCCGTGGGTTCGGGGCGGTTCCGCTTCGTGAGCTGGCAGCCCGGCTCGCGGATCGAGATCGAAGCCGACACGGCCAACTACCGCGGCCGCGCCAAGCTCGATCGCGTCATCTGGGCGATCTCGCCCGACAACGACGCCTCCTTTGCCCAGGTCATCGGCGGTCAGGCCGATCTGTTCGAGAGCGCCACACCCGGACAGCTCAAGGCCATTAGCGGACACTCCAATGTCCGGGCGTTCCCCTGGCCCACGCTGCAGTACGGCTTTCTGGGGCTGAACTTCCGCGACCCCAAGCACCACGCACAGCCCAATCCGGTACTCCACGACGTGCGCGTACGGCGGGCGTTGTCGATGGCCCTCGACCGGCATGCGATGCTGCAGAACGTGTTCGGCGGCTTCGGCGCGATCGGCTACGGCCCCTTCCCGGCCGGTCTGGCCACGGCCGACACCACGCTCCGCATTCCGCACCACGACCCCGGGTTCGCTGCGGCCCTGCTCGATTCGGCGGGGTGGACGGCCGGCCCCGACGGCATGCGGCGGCGCGACGGGGTTCCGCTGGCCATCCGGCTCATCGTCCCCACGTCGAGCGCGTTCCGGATGCGCTATGCCGTGCTCATCCAGGAAGCGCTTCGCAAGGTGGGGATCAGGGTGGACCTCGACGCGGAACCGTTCCCGGCATTCTTCGCCAAACAGACGGCCGGAGATTTCGACGCCGCGTTGATCACCTACAGCACCGACCCCAATGCGGGCGGCGCCGCGCAGAGTTGGGCGGCGTCATCGATGATTCCGGCGGGCGGCAACTACCTGTCGTATGCCGATCCCAGGTTCGACGCCCTGCTCGACAGCGCCACCGCGTCGTTCGATCCGGCAGCGGCCAAACGCTACGCGGTGCGCGCCTATCAGGTGATCGCCGACGACGTGCCCGCCGTGTGGTTGTACGACCTCACCTCGCTCGGCATCCTCAACGCCCGGTTTCACGTCACCGCCCTCCGTACCGACGGGTGGTGGGCGCATCTCGCCGACTGGACGATCCCGACGGCCGACCGCATCGATCGCGACCGGATCGGGCTCGGCGCGGCCAAGCCCTAGCGCGTGGGGCGTCGCATCGCGGCCCGGTTCGGGCAGGCCATCGTCGTCCTGTGGGTCGTGACGACTCTGGCCTTCGTGCTGATCCACGCCGCGCCCGGCGACCCGTTCGGATTCGACGCGCCCAACGTCACGCCCGCCGTCCGCGCCCAGTGGCGCGCCCAGTTCGGGTACGACCGTCCCCTGCCGGCCCAGTACGGGCTCTGGCTGCGCAACCTCGCGCGCGGGGACTTCGGGTATTCGACGTCGCTCCACGAGCCGGTGCGAGCCGCGATCGCCGACGCGCTCCCCCGCACCCTCCTCCTCATGGGCGTGGCCGTGGTCGCATCGTTCGCGCTCGGCATCGCGCTGGCCCTGTTCCAGGTCCGCCACCGCGGGACACGCCGTGGCCGCTGGGCCGGCCACGTGGCACTGTTCTTCTACTCGTTGCCGGACTTCTGGCTCGCCCTCGTCCTGTTACTCGCGTTTGCGTTCTGGTGGCCGGTCCTGCCGCCTGGCCATCCCGTGAACATGGTGATGCACGACTATATGGCGCCGCTCCCGGCGCTGCTCGACCGGCTGCGCCATCTCGTGCTGCCCGCCGCCACCCTCACCCTGCTCACCACGGCCGGGGTGGCGCGGTTCCAACGGAACGAGTTGCTCGACGTGCTCCCGCTCGACTTCGTGCGCACGGCGCGCGCCAAGGGACTCGACGACCGCACCGTCCTGCGCCGCCACGTGCTCCGCAACGCCCTCATTCCCACGATCACACTCGTCGGCCTCGCCCTGCCCGCCATGTTGGGCGGTTCGGTGTTCGTGGAAAAGGTGTTCTCGTGGCAGGGCATGGGATGGCTCACCGTGAACGCCATCGGCATGCGCGACTACCCGCTCGTGCTGGCGGGCGTGATGGTGGGCACGGTGATGGTGGTCGCCGGCAGTCTGGTCGCCGATCTCGCCTACCTCGTTGCCGATCCGAGGCTCCGTGTCGGCTGAACGAGGCCTCGGGTTCGCGCGGTCGTGGCGCCGCCTGCCACCAGGCGCCCGTGTCGCCGCGGGGGTCATCGCGCTGTTCGTGCTCGGGGCCGTGTTCGCCCCCTGGCTCACCCGCTACCGCCCCTGGGAACAGCTCGGCATCGTGACCCTCCAGAGCCTGCCGCCGTCATGGGCGCACCCCTTCGGCACCGACCGCTACAGCCGCGACGTGCTCACCCGGATCCTCTACGGGGCCCGCGTGTCGCTGGCCATCGCCACGCTCGCCGTGTTCGTCTCGTCCACGGTCGGCACCCTCTATGGCGCCGTGGCCGGATACGCCGGCGGCGCGGTGGACGCGGTGATGATGCGCATCATCGACGCCTTCCTCTCCATTCCCCGTGTGCTGCTGCTCATCGCCGTGCTCGCGCTCTGGTCGCCGCTGCCGCTCGCGGCGCTGGTGCTGCTCATCGGCCTCACCGGATGGTTCGACGTCGCGCGCCTCGTGCGCGGCCAGGCGATGGCGCTCCGCCAGCGGGAATTCGTGGTCGCCGCGCGTTCGCTCGGCGCCCGCCCGGCGGCCATCGTCTGGCGCCACATCATTCCCAACGTACTCTCCCCCGTGGTCGTCGCCGGCGCGCTCGCCGTGGGCAACGTGATCATCCTCGAGGCGGGGCTCTCCTTTCTCGGCATCGGCGTGCACGAGCCGATAGCCAGTTGGGGCACGATGTTCCAGGACGCCGCCGAGCAGTTCGTGTCCACGTGGTGGGCGGTGATCTTTCCCGGTGTGGCGATCGTGGCCACCGTGCTGGCGTTCAACACACTGGGCGACGCCTTGCGAGACGTGCTCGATCCGCGTCAGCTTCCCGGACGTCCCGCCCTCGACCCGCAGGAGCGTGCTCATGGCTGAGCCACTGCTCGCCATCGAAAATCTTCGCACCTACTTCTACACGACGGCCGGTGTGGCACGCGCCGTCGATGGCCTGTCGCTCACCGTCGCGCCGGGCGAGACCGTGGGCGTCGTGGGCGAGTCGGGCTGCGGAAAGTCGGTCACCGCGCTCTCCATCCTGCGGCTGGTCGCACCACCCGGCCGCATCGAAACCGGCAGCCGCATCGTGTTCGAGGGCCGCGACCTGCTGGGGCTCGACGAGCGCGGCATGCGGGCCATTCGCGGCAACCGCATCGCGATGGTGTTCCAGGAGCCGATGACGGCGCTCAATCCCGTGTTCACGGTGGGTGACCAAGTGGCCGAAGTGGCGCGCATCCACGCCGGCGCGTCGCGCGCCGCCGCATGGAAACGCGCCGTCGAGATGCTCGACCGCGTGGGAATCCCGGCCCCCGACGAGCGAGCGCGCGAGTATCCGCATCAACTCTCGGGAGGCATGCGGCAGCGCGTCATGATCGCCATGGCGCTCGTCATGCAGCCGGCGCTCCTCATCGCCGACGAGCCCACGACCGCGCTCGACGTCACCATCCAGGCCCAGATCCTCGAGTTGCTCACGGAATTGCAGAACCAGTTCGGCATGTCGGTGCTGCTCATCACGCACGATCTCGGCGTGGTGGCCGAGACCGCCTCGCGGGTGGTGGTGATGTACGGCGGCGAAGCTGTGGAGGAGGCACCGGTCGTAGACCTGTTCGCGCACGCGCACCACCCATATACCCGCGGGCTGCTCGCCGCCATGCCCCGCTTGGGCACGTCGCGCGGGCGGCTGCAGACCATTCCCGGCACCGTACCGGCGCCCACCGACTGGCCCGCCGGCTGCCGATTCCGCGACCGCTGCGCGTCGGCGTGGGAGCGGTGCGAGCGCGAGCATCCCGATCTCTCCGCGGTGGGCGAGCGGCAATTCTCCCGCTGCCACCTCGCCGCCGAGCCGGCGCGCCGCGCAGCGGGTTCCACACCCGCGGCGCGCGAGGTGCCGGCGTGACGGCGCCCGCGGAATCCGCCGCCGCGGCGTTGCTCGAGGTCCGCGACCTCACGAAGTACTTCCCGCGTCGCGGCCGCACGTTCGGCCGGGCCCCCGATCCTGTTCGCGCCGTGGACGGCGTTTCGTTCCACGTCATGCCCGGTGAGACGCTGGGCCTGGTGGGCGAGTCGGGGTGCGGCAAGACCACCACGGGTCGTACCATTCTCCGCCTCATCGAGCCCACCAGCGGCAGCGTGCGCTTCGATGGCCGGGACGTACTCGCGCTGCGCGGTGGCGATTTACGCCGGCTGCGGCGGCGCATGCAGATCGTGTTTCAGGATCCGTTCTCGTCGCTCAATCCGCGCATGACCGTGGGCGCCATCGTGCGTGAGGGCCTCACGATCCACCGCGTGGCCGAAGGCGCCGAGGCCGACCGCCGGGTGCGGCAGCTGCTCGAGGAGGTGGGGCTCCGTGCGGAGTACGCGACCCGCTATCCCCATGAGTTCTCCGGTGGCCAGCGACAGCGCGTCGGCATCGCGCGCGCGCTCTCGGTGGAGCCGTCGTTCATCGTGTGCGACGAACCGGTGTCGGCGCTCGACGTGTCGGTGCAGGCGCAGGTGATCAACCTGCTCAGCGATCTGCAGCGCGACCGGGGGCTCGCCTACCTGTTCATCGCGCACGATCTGGCGGTCGTGGAACACATCGCCGACCGCGTGGCCGTGATGTACCTGGGGCACATCGTGGAGTCCGCGGCGGCGCAGGATCTGTACCGGGAGCCGCTCATGCCGTATACCCAGGCGCTCCTGTCGGCGGTGCCCGTGCCGGACCCCGCGGCGTCGCGCGAGCGGATCATTCTCCAGGGCGACGTCCCGTCGCCCGCGCACCCGCCGACCGGCTGCGTGTTCCACCCGCGCTGCCAGCACCCGGCAAAGGACGCCGCCTGCGCTCGCCTCGTGCCGCCCCTCGAGGAGAAAGCGCCCGGCCACTTCGTGGCGTGTATCAAGCAGACGCCCACGGCCGTGTCGTGGGAGCAGCAGCAGGAGGCGGGTGGCACTCGCCCGCCGGAACGGTTTCTTCCCCTCGCGGCGCTCCACACCACGCCGCCCCGAACCGCCGCACCGTAAGTCCTCCGTCGGGCCGTCCTACTGTCCTACCGCTTTCCCGGCGCTTCCTGCTCTGCGCTGTCTCTCGATCATGGCCAATTGAACAGACTCGCCGGCACGCTTCGCTCCCGTGCCATCGCTACGTCGCGCGGCTCCCGCCAGAATATGATCGTCCCATCTTCGTAAGACAGCCGGAGCGCCATCCGCACCCCGTGCCCCGGCACGTTCGGAAACGCCAGGTCCAACCGCCACATTCGGGCCGATCGCGCCGGTACCGCGGCCAACAGACTGATCCCGACCGACGACCGCACCGGCGTCGTCACGCCGAACGGCACGTCCCCCGCCCACAGCCGCCCCGCGTCGGCGAACACCGCCAGCCCGAACGCGGCCGTGGACCCCGACGGCGATCCCAGATCGAAGCGGTCTTCCATGCGCAAGACGGCGCGGCGCCCTCCCTGCTCAGTGCCCTGGGCCATGCCCCGCACGCCGCCGTCGGTGCCGGCCAGTGTCATCCGGAAGGGCACGCGCACGCGCCAGCCACCGCTCCATTCCAGCGACGTGAGGAACAATTGCCGTGCGCCAAGCTTCTGGTAGTCAGCCAGCCGGCCGCTCCCCAGGAGCCCGTCCCAGGTCGTGCTGTCCAACTCGCGCCGTACCTCGCCGAGCGTCTCGAACCGCACCGCCGAGTGCGTCGACGCGGCACTGGCGTAGACGTCGGCACCTATCAACATGTCGTGGTCGCGCGATCCCAGAAACGGTGCGCTCTTGCCGACCATCGTGCCCACCTGGAGGCCCACTGGAATGTCCTGCGTATTGTGCAGCGCGTCGAACCCCGTGTCCCGCACGAACTTCAGATTGCGGTAGCCGAGGAGCAGATTGAGGCGCGACGCCGAGTGGGCCGCATAGCGACCGTCGAGCGTGGCCGTGGGATCGGGCAACACCCCGGACGGCGTGATGAGAATCGGGGCCGCATCCAATCGCTCCGCCTCGTGCGACACCGACAGCCCGACCAGGGCCAGCCGCCCGGGCGCGCCGATCCGCACCAGGCCACCGATGTCGCCGTACGTGCGGCCCAGCCGGTCGGCATGGACCGTCCCCGCGTTATCCACGAACCGCACGTAGTCGTCCGCCTCGCCCTGCTGCACGCGCCACGCGACGCGCTGCACGTCCGTCAGGAACGGGCGCTGGATGCCTAGGTGGTACCGTCCGCCCAACGGATCGCGCGCCACGGTCGCCGTGGCCTGGTACGGACGGCCAAGAAACTGATAGTCCGTGACGTGAAACGCGTATCCGTCGCGGAGGCCGGCCTCGTGCCACCAGTCGCCCTGCGCGTATACACCCTGGCCTCCCAGGTTCCCGTCGCCGAGCCGGGTTCGGGTGAGCAATTGCCCCTTGGAGTTCGCCGTCGCACTGAATAGGAGCGCCACTTCGTCGATGGTCCGCACGTCCAGCACCACACCGCCGTTTCCGCTCGGCACGACCGTGATCGTGGCGTCGGCCAGGAAGGGCTGGGCGCGCAGCACGCGCTCGGACTCGGCCCGCCGGCGCTCCGAGCAGGGGTCGCCCACGTGCAGCAGAAGGAAGCGACTGATCACGTCGGCCTGCGTGGTCACGTGGGCGGCCCGCGCGATGTCCGAGACAACCGCCAGGCGGCGCACGCCAGTGACCGACGGCGCTTCCGATACGATCCGGATCGCATCTACCCGTTGGCCCCGGCAGGGCACGCTGTGTGGCGCGGCCTGCGCGTTCGCGGCCCCCACCCATGCAACGCACAGCACCCCGGCCGCGAAGTACGAAGGCCCGCGCATCCTAGGGCGACTTCCCCATCCGCCGCTTCAACTCCTCGAGCCGGCGCGCGGCGTCCTCGTCGCGCACCGCTCGGTCGCGGGCCCGCGCCAGCGCGTCCAATTCGTCGCGTGCGGCCTCGCCCGTCTCGGCGGCCAGCGGATCGGGCGGCGGGCCCGCTGTCGAGGCGGGGGGCACCGCGCCGATCGAGTACCGCCGGAACTCCCCGTTCATCTCCTCGAGCTCGCGCTCGGCCAACTCCAACTCCCTTTGCTGCGCGTCGAGCTTGCGCTCCAACACCTCCACACGCTCCGCGTAATGGCCTTCGTACTTTGCCGCGAGCCCTACCGTCTCCTCGTCGTGGATGCCCTCGGCCAGCGTCTTGCGACGGCGCACCGTTTCCAGTTCGCGGCGGTCCTGATCGAGGCGTTCGCGGGTCTTGGCCAGGCCGCCCCGAAGGTCCTCGACCCCGAGCTTCGCGTGAACCAGGGAATCCTTCATGCGGGCCAGCGCGTCGCGCCGTTCCTCGGGCTTCGTGGCGCGCGCCATGAGATCGTTCAACGACTGACGGAGATTCTCGAACACCATTCACCTACGAAGTGGGCGGCGGAGGCGTTTCGACCGTAGCCGCGGCAGGGGAACCGCTAGCGCGACGGCTGGCCGACCCGGTACGATACCGTGGTCCGCTGCGCCGTCGCAACCACACCACCGCTCTCTTCTCACTCCATGGCCCCGCTGCTTCCCGTCGTCGCTGTCTCCGCCACCAGCGAGGTCGTCCGCGACCGCCCGCAAGTCCGCTTGAACCAGCGGTACGTCGACGCGCTCCAGCGCGCCGGCGTGATCCCCGTCGTCGTTCCCCCGTTGAGCGCCGCGGCGATCGAAGCGCTCATCGAGCGGGTGGACGGGCTCGTGCTGACCGGCGGCGAAGACGTGGACCCGAGTCTCTACGGACAGGCGCCCCACCCCCGGGCCGAATCGCCCAATCCCGCGCGCGACCGCTCCGAACTGGGCCTCATCCACGCCGCGCATGCGCGCCGTCTTCCCACGCTCGCCATCTGCCGCGGCGCCCAGATCCTCAACGTCGCGTTTGGCGGCACGCTCATCCAGGACATTCCGTCCCAGGTCCCCGGCGCGCTGTCGCACGCCTGCGGACCCGAACGCGCCGCCCGCGTCCACGCCGTGGCGCTGGAATCCGGAACCACCTTGCAGCGCATGCTGGGCGGCGAGCGCATCACCGTGAACTCCCTGCACCACCAGGCCGCAGATCGACCGGGCCACGGCCTACGCGCCAGCGCCCGCTCCAGCGACGGTATCATCGAGGCGTTGGAATGGGGCAGCGACGATTGGTGGATGGTCGGCGTGCAATGGCATCCGGAAGAGTTGGATCAGTCGCCCGAAACCTGGGACCGTACCCTGTTCGGCGGCTTCGCGGCCGCCGTCAGCTCGTCCACCGCCAGCGGGCCTCGTCGCGCACCTGGCGCATGAGTCGCTCGGGCGTGTGCACGTTGGGAAACAGAAGCGTATCGCTGAACCCGGTGAGCGCCACGCGCAGCGTCACGAACCGCTCGGCCACCGCGGCGAACAGGTCGGCCATTCCCTGCTCGCGCGCCGTGGGATGCTCGGCAGCCATCGCGAATCCCCGACGTCCGAGTTCCTCGTAGTACGACACGTGGGGGCCGCCGCGGCGCCACCGCCGGTACTCGATGTGGTCGGGAAACAACCCGCTCAACCAGAGCGCGTAGTTGCCGAGATGCGCGCGCACGTGGTAGTTGCGGCGCTGGTCGCGCCCCTCGGCGTCGCGCAGCAACGCGGCCAGCGTGTCGTATATCTCGTCGTCGTCCTCGCTGCACCGTTCCGCGCGCCCCCGTGCGCCGAACTCCAGGACGAGCGCCGCCATGTAGTCGCTGATCACGTGATCGGCCTCTCCCAGACGCAACAGGGCGGCCCGCACCAGCACGTAGGTGAACAACCGCAGTGACGCGATCGCGCCCAGCGGCTGCTGCAGCAGCGCCCCCGGAAGCCGTGGATCGTCGAGCACCGCGTCCAGCCCCTCGTTGGCGAGACGCTGCTGCAGCGCACGCTCCTCCTCGCCCCCTGCCTCGCCGGCCATGAGCCGGATGGCCAGTTGCGCGTCGCCGCGCGTCATCCCACGCCGAGTGTCCGGTTGAATCATGCCGCCTCCGTTCGACCGTGCATTCGTTGATCCTGATACCGGTCCCTACCCCACATCGCGCGGGGCGCCTAGCTTTCCCCGGGCCTTCCCCAACCGGTCTCCGATCCGTGCTCTACGTCTGCATTCCCTCGTACAACGAAGTCCCGACTATCGGACTGCTGCTCTGGCGCATCCGCAACGTGTTCCAGGAGTATTCGCGCGAGTACGAGATCGTAGTGTACGACGACGGGAGCACCGACGATACGGCCGAGGTGCTGAAGCCGTACCACAAGGTGATCCCGCTCACCGTGCTCGGGGGCAAGACGCACGTCGGCTACGCGGCGGCCCTCGACGCGCTGGCCCGCACGGTGTCGCAGCGCACCCGCTATCCGCGCCGCGACGCCATGATCACCATGCAGGGAGACTTCACCGACGTGCCGGAGCACCTGCCGGAACTCATCAGGCGCTTCGAAGGGGGCGCCGACCTGGTCGTCGCCGAGCGGTCGCCGGCCGCGCTGCCCACGCCGGCCCGCCGGCTGCGCCGCGTGGCCCCGTGGATCCTGCGCCCCTTCTCGAGCGTCCCCGGCGTCCAGGACCCGTTCGGCTCGCTCAGGCTGTACCGCATCGCGGTCATCCGTGATCTGATCAAGGCGTCGGGCGACCGTCCCATCGTCGAGGCTGAGGGTTGGGCGGCCAACGTCCAACTGCTCGTGCGCGCCGCCCCGTTCGCGCGGCGCATCGAGACGGTATCGCTCGACGCGCGCTACGACCTGCGGCCGCGGGAGAGCCGCGTGCGCCCGTGGAACGACGCGTTGAATCTGTTCCGCATGGCCCGTACCCTGCGCGCGCGCGGCCCGGCCACGCCGTGAAGTACGACGAGGCCGATCTGCACGCCGTGCACACCGTGCCGGTGGCGCGCCGCCCCAACAAAGTGGATGCTTCGGAGTTCGCGCACCCGCCGGGCAACGACCGGTCGTTCCGCGCGTTCCTCGACGCCCTCCCCGATGTGCTCGTGGCGCGCGACTTCAAGCGCGTCGTGCAGGCCATCGCCGATGCCAAGCGTCGCGACCGGGGCGTGGTGGCCATGCTCGGCGGCCACGTGGTGAAGACCGGGCTGGCGCCGCTGCTCATCGAACTCATGCGACGCGGCGTCGTCACGCACCTCGCGATGAACGGGTCGGCCGCCATCCATGACTACGAGATCGCGCGATTCGGCGCCACGTCCGAAGATGTTGCCGCCGGTCTCAAGGACGGCACGTTCGGGATGGCCGAAGAGACCGGGCGCGGCATGAACGACGCATTCGTGGCCGGCATGGAGGCCCGCATGGGTATGGGCGAAGCGCTCGCCGTGGCGCTCGATGCGGAGCAGAAGCTCGCCCATCCCGAACTCTCGGTGCTGCTCGGCGCGCACCGGCTCGGCATACCGGCCACGGTGCACGCCGCCATCGGCGCCGAGATCATCCACCAGCATCCGGCGGCCAACGGCGCCGCCATCGGCGACACCAGCCACCGCGACTTCCGCCGACTGGCCGCCTCGGTGCTCCACCTCGACGAGGGCGGCGTCGTGCTCAACCTGGGCAGCGCCGTGATCATGCCGGAAGTATTCCTGAAGGCGCTCACCATCGCTCGCAACCTGAACGGCGGCAGGCCGCAAGGGTTCGTGAGTTGCGATCTCGACATGCAGCGCCACTATCGGCCGCGCGTCAACGTCGTCCAGCGGCCAACGCTCCAGAGCGGCGCCGGCTATGAGATCACGGGGCATCATGAACTCATGGTGCCACTGCTCGTGTGGGCGGTGCTGGAAGCGCTGAGAGAAGGAGAGTAGGACGGTAGGACGGCGTGCCGCAGTTTTCCGTCCTACGCTCCTACCCAAAACAGGAACGGCGGATGCGGCAACACTCGCCACATCCGCCGCCCCCACACACGCTGCGCGATTTCCGGGCGCGCCGCGCGTGTCGTCTAGCTCACCGAAGTCCCCGACCAACGCTCGCGCAGCTTGCGCGCCGTGGCGGGACTGAAAATCCGAAGGAGCAGATACACGACCACGCCCACGATCGCGATCTTGACCGCCAGCCCCAAGAGCATCAGCAACATCGCGAACAGCGTGCCAAACAGCCCGAACGCCAGCCGGAGCACGAACAGCCCCGCCAGCGCGAACAACCCGATGGTAAAGATGGTGCGGATCATGAACCCTCCCCTTGGCGCGGCGCCCGCAGGCTCCGGTAAACCATAACACGTCGAACGCACTCCATGCCACCTGCGTTCCCCCCCTCTGCCCCTACGCAAGCGCCTCGGTCGAGTTTCGAGTGCCCTGCCCGGCTCGGTAACCTTCTAAAGCTATATTTAATGGTTACTAAGCGCTACCATTGAGCCGCCCCAGACCCTAAATTCAGCCCGGCACTCAACCAGACCGATCCAATGGGCGAAGCCCTTTATCAGATCATGGGGCGGCACCGCGCCGATCCCCTCCCCGACCGCAAGCCATCCTGGCTCAAGGTTCGAGCCCCGGGGGGCAAGAACTACGTGCACTTGAAACATCTGATGCGCGACCTGGACCTCCACACGGTGTGCGAGGAGGCCCACTGCCCCAATGTCGGCGAATGCTGGGATCACGGCACCGCGACCTTCATGATCCTGGGCGACGTGTGCACGCGGAACTGCGCCTACTGCGCCGTCGCTCACGGCCGCCCTCCCAAGTACGACACCACCGAGCCCGAGCGCGTAGGACAGGCCGCCAGCAACATGCACCTGCAGCATGTCGTCCTCACCTCGGTGGACCGCGACGACCTGCCGGACTTCGGCGCCTGGGCGTTTGCCGAGACGATCCGTCAGATCAAGACCGTCTCCCCCGACACCTCCGTCGAAGTGCTCGTACCCGACTTCCAGGGGCGCGAGGAGTCCATTCGCACCGTACTCGAGGCGGAGCCGGACATCTACAACCACAACACCGAGACCGTTCCGCGACTCTACAAGCGCTGCCGCCCCGGCGGCCGCTACGAACGCGTGATGGAGATCTTTCGCACCAGCAAACGCCTCGCCCCCCACATTCCCACGAAGACCGGGATCATCCTTGGCATGGGCGAGACGAACGAGGAGGTCGTGGCTGTCATGCAGGACCTGCGCGCCGTAGACGTCGACATCCTCACGCTGGGGCAGTATCTCCGCCCCTCCGACGGGCATATCGCACTCGACCGCTACGTGACGCCCGCCGAGTTCAACCAGCTCCGCGACGCGGG